>JAFDTP010000039.1 GCA_019594195.1 Thermoplasmata archaeon | reverse complement strand
GCGTCACTCGCAAGAGGATTGTTAACGCCTCTGAGAGTGTTTAGGGAGCTTTGCTTCCTATCGTCACTCGCATTATGAGCGTATGTGAGTAATCGTGTTAGTGGAAAGTTTTTTCCGCGTCACTCGCAAGAGGATTGTTAACGCCTCTGAGAGTGTTTCGGATCGCCAATTTTTATAATTGGCGTTCACAGGAATTTTATTCCTGTGGAGGTTTTGTCTGCCAGTGTCAATCGCATATCGAGCAGGGTATCAACTACTTCCCGTCCTATCGCTCTCTTGTATGTTTGGTTAAGTAAAGGCTATATTTTATTCCTTCGGAATCGACCGTGTGTACCATAAAGCATAATATCCCCTCGTTTCTCTGTTATTGGATATGAGATTGCCTATCGGCTGCAGTTCGTTAGACTCATTGCTCGGAAAGGGGTTAGAATCAGGTATAATAACTGAGTTCTTTGGCGAAGGTGGGAGTGGGAAAACCAATATATGTTTGCAGTTAACCAAAAATGTGGCTATGAAAGGCAAAAAGACGATATATATAGATACTGAAGGAGTCTCCGTGAAAAGGTTGAAACAGATATCCGGTGAGGACTCAGAAAAAGTGATGGAAAACACCCTGTTTTACAAACCACATACATTTCAAGAGCAAGAAAAATCCATCAAAGAAGGTTGTAGACTAGCTATAAAAGAAAATAAAGATTTCAATCTACTGATAGTAGATGGTTTTACAACTTTTTACAGACCTCTTTATAATTCAAACGAAGAAGAGAAGATGTCCTCCAGATTAGGGAGATTACTTTTAGAATTGATGAAAGTCGCTAGGAAGAAAGATATACCCGTCGTTATAACGACCCAGGTTTATGAAAGCGATGATGGTAAGAAACCCGTTGGAGGACACGTACTTTACCACAGCGCCAAGACTATCGTACTCTTAGAAGTACTGAGTTCCAATATGAGAAGAGCAGTCATAGAGAAACACAGATCAAAGGCTAAAGGGAAAAACGCCCGTTTTAAGATAAGCCAAACTGGTTTAGTTACGCCGTAGTTATCTCCTGCGCCCGAAGTGTTCAAAAGGATTAAATATTGCTGGAAACTTCCTTTACCATGAAGCAGGTAAGGCCAGCCGACGTGAGAGATATATACGAACTCCGCGCCGAAACGATCGATTATTTTTTTCCAGATAGAGAGGATGAGATAGAATTTTGGGAAAAGATCGCATCCGATTACGGTGACGATATACTTCACCTTATGTGCGGTACTGGAGAGATCTCAGTTGGACTGGCCAAAAAAGGTTTCGACGTCACCGCTATGGATCTTACTGAAGCCATGATATACGTGGCCGAGGACCGGATTGAAGAGGAAGATATCGATAATATTGAACTGCTCAATGATGATGCTAGATACTTTAACCTTGATAAAAAATTCGATTTTGTATTTGTCTCTACAGGTGACTTTCACCACTTCACATCTGAAGATGATATCGACGCATTTTTAGCCAAGTCTTACGCTCATCTAAAACCTGAAGGAGCATTGGCGATAGAGTTTTTCCCTCTACCTGATGAGGACTTCAAAAGAGAGCTCAAAGAATTTGATCCTCTAAGAGCTCCTCCTGAAGGCATAGATGTCTGGAAAACCAACAAGACCAGTTATGATTCAGATACTCAGATGCTGGAGATAAAGGAAGAGTTATTCGTCGATAAGCAGGAAGAAGGAAAAGGTAAATCAGGCGAGTACGAGATACAGTTAAAACTATTCTCGAAAGAAGAGATCAAAGAAATACTAGAAGACGCCGGATTTCGAGATATAAAATTCTTGGAGAATCATCATTACACTCCATACTTAAAGGACTCTGATACATGGGTAGCTATAGCCAATAGGTAAATCACCTACACAAAATCTTCGAGAGTGACTTCTCCATCTTTCTTTTTGCCTTTATCATCTCTACTCTTATCATTTGATTCACCATATCTTACACCATCAGAGCCACCACTATCAAAATCTCCAGAGAAGAGATCGGACTGTTTATTACCCGCTAAAAGTGCCTCTTTATCCCATCCGAAAACATCTGTTACTCTCGAAAGCGTTTTTGCGATCCGTTCAGCATAATAATTCCAGTCTGCCTCCTTTTCTATTTCATAATCAGGTACCCAAGGTTCGACCTCCTGAGGGGTCCTGTCAGCATCGGTAACTATCCAAGAAACTTTCATGCCCGGGGTAAACTCATGTCCCAAACGTTTCATCTTTCTAGCAGCCTGAACGTTAGGCATACTGTCGGGATTTTTGTAATAATCAAACTTTTTGCAGGTACGAGATATCACAAGTTTTTCCATCTCTACTTCCCCTTCTTTCACCTCACTTATCATCTCTTTTGCTCTATCTACAGCCCCTTCAACATCGTCGTCTAATATGTACTCAAATATTTCACGTAGAGCTTCATCTTGTGCCTGAAATGAATCGCTTCGCCTTAATTCATATCCTCTTACAAGCATATCTTCTTCAGGCCAGATAACTTTTCCGACGTAACGCTTTTTCTTTCCGTGGCTGAAGAAAGGATTTAATATCTTTTCAAATTCCAAAATTATAGCTTCCCTGCTGTAATCCTCTGCGATCTTTTTGCTTATATCTATGGTTTTTTCTAGATCCTCTTCCGGTGATTGGAAAAAAACACTATCTGTATCGGAGTAGATCACTTTAAGCCCGTCCTCTCGCAATTCTTTTATTAATTTTTTTATATTTTCTCTAGCAAATGCCGTTATACTCTCTCCTATCTCAGGATCGGTGAAGCGGTAAAAGGAAGAAGCGAACACGCCGTAGAACGAATTCATCAATACCTTGATAGCATTTTGAAGGCCTCTATAGTATCTCTCCTCTTTTCCCTCAGACTCTCTCATCTTTCGCTTAACTTCGTCCCTTTCCTCCATCAGACCCTCCAGGATTTCAGGTAGCAGACCTTTTTTTTCTTCAGGAGCTAAAAATTTTACCCCAGTCGGGCTCTCTATATCCCCATCTTCTGATATAGTCGTAAAACAGATATTATTTTGGATTATTATGCTTGGGTACATACTTTTAAAATCAAGCACGCTAACCCAGTGATATAAACCAGGTTCGACCGAGTGAACATAACCTCCTTTTATCTTACCTCTTTTGCCACCGTGAGAGGTCAGAGGCACTCCTACTCCGTTCTCTTCAGCCTTTCTTATCAGTATGGAATCAACAAGAGTAGAGGTCCTTGGATTCAAGCCCTCGTCCACAGGGAGTTTAGCGACTGTCCCCATATCCATGGCTTTATCGAGTACTTCGAGTTCCTCGAGTATATCGAGTGCAAGTTCTGCATCTTTCACACAGTATTCTTTAACCTTTTCCGGATCTGAATCCCACTCATTATCTATATCGGAAGCATCAACATCGTGCTTCTCTTCGCCCAATAGTTCTTCGGCCACATGATTCAATGTTTCTCTTTTAAGGTTTAATTCGGATTTTACACTCCACCATGCATCGGCGATTATCCTGCCGTTCGCAGACCAATACCTCTGGCCCTTTTTGCGGAGTTTACCTTTATCTCTTCCGATATTAATATCTTCTATACCATTATTTTCCGCCCGCTCCATCAACTTCGGAAGATCATATCCATTCAAGTTATAACCGGTTAAAACGTCTGGATCTTTATCCTGAACATAGTTTTCAAATTCTTCTATCATCTCGACTTCTGACCCTTCTATGATTAGTTCCTCTCGCTTTCCCCTCTCATCCAAAACACATCCTATGGTCAGAAGTCTATCGTCCTCCAAGCTGTTTTCGATATCAAAACTCAAGATGCTTATATCAGGTTTTATCGGTTCCTCGTTTTCGAATTTATCGACATCCATAACTTCGTCAGTTGTATAATCTTCCACTTCTGTTATTTTACCACTTGCTGAGATAGTAGAACTGAGATCGAGATCATAAATAAATCTCTGGACAAACGGTATATCGGCAGCTAAGACTTTACATCTGTTCTTGAGCCGCTTCCTGTACCCGGGTACCTTCCAGGGGTGCTTGCAGATCACTTTTTTGCACTCTCTTGCCTCTCCATCAACCCATAATTTTTCGGTCTCTATATCTACTATTTCATCTTCACGCTCTAGTTCCTCTATGCAATCCTCAGGCGGTTCGACTAGTTTAAAATACGGGTTAAAATCATCATAGAGAAGAGTTATAGAACTACCCTCTACAGTCCTTCCAAAAAGTTCTATAGTGACTCCTTCATCAATCCTGGTATAAGATCCTGAAAGTATCCTCACAGTTCTTTCAGACATATTTCACTCCGAGACGATTTTGATTATATCCCCATCCTCGAGTTCGTGATCCCTTCCTATTACTCTATTCGTTCTAGCATCTATAGCTCTAATAAATCCTTCCCCTATATCAGTGTGAACCTTATAGGCCAGATCTTCTGCGGTACTCCCTCTCCTCACGAGATATGCATCAGGAAGTACCCTACCCTCTTTATCCGTATAATCATTTTCGTTTTCCACAGGATAAACAACTATCATATCTAGAACATCATAAACCGCTTTTTCCAGGGTCCTCTGCACACCTAGGCCCTGGTTCTTCTTTATAAACTCCTTTATCTTCTGCAGTGCCTCTTTCTGTTCTACCGAGATATCATCTCTAAGGATCTCAAAGTCACTTTCCCCCGGTATATAATCTACGATACCATCTTCAGCCGCTTTACGAAGGGCGAGTTCGTACTCAGCAGAAGTCGGAACTATCGGATAATCTAGTCTTTTCAGTTCTTCTAATTGACCATCCGAGGAGATGTCGGCCTTGTTAGCGGCTATGATCATCGGTTTGCTATTTTTTCTTATCTTTTGCCCCAAACTAAATAAGTCCTCTGAATCCCAGTCGGTAGGATTTTCGGGAAGGTCTAATTCACGAAAGGCTTTTATCACCTCGCCTTCAGAAACACCTAGACCCGTTAGTTGATCATGTATGACTTTCTCTACCTTTGAGCCGGAAACCTCTATCTGCCGGGACACTTTATTCCAATTTTTATCTAATATCCCCTTCAGCCAGTGATCTATCTCTCTTTCCAAAAATTCTACATCCTCTACAGGATCGTGTTCTCCCTTTTCGCAGGGCTCCCCCTCACCGTCAGTAGAGCCGCTAGCATCAATGATGTGTATCAAACTAGAAGCCTGCCTAAGATCATCTAAGAACTTGTTCCCTAAACCTCTCCCAGAATGAGCATCTTTGACAAGACCAGCGACATCTATAAGTTCAACTGGGACCATCCTGGTTCCATCTTTACAGGGAGAATTGTTCGGATCGCAGTCCACACCTATATCCTCGTGAGGACAATCGTGAGTTACATATCCTATGCCCCTGTTAGCGTCAATAGTCGTAAAGGGATATGAAGCCATCTCTACCTCTGATCTGGTGGAGGCAGAGAAAAATGTACTCTTCCCCACGTTCGGTTTCCCTACCAAACCTACTTCCATCTTCACTACCTATTTCTTACATCTTAGTTGTACTATCCAAGATATATCCTTTCTTATATTTATTCTATCTCGGTACCGCAGGAGTAACACATCTCCGCATCGGGCTCTAATTCGGTTCCACATTCTGGGCATTTGACTTTGTCTGATTCTTCTCTCTCAATATCTAGTTCCTTATCGGTAAGGTCTTCACCGCAGGCGTAACATATCTCGGCATCTTCGCTTAATTCAGTAGAACATTCAGGACAGAGATAGATCCTTTCTTCGGGTGGTATCTCTTCCTCTTCTTCCTCTTCTACTTCCTCTTCTTCTTCGGCTTCTTCAGGCTCTTCTTCAGGCTCCTCTTCTACTTCCTCTTCGGCTTCTTCAGGCTCCTCTTCTACTTCCTCTTCTTCTTCGGCTTCTTCAGGTTCTATCTTCTTTTCGACCTCAGGAGTCTCTGCTTCTTTCTTTTCCGGCACTTCATGCTTTTCTGGTATGGCTGTAGCGACGGTAGGTATTTCTATTTCCTCGCCGATCAGTTCTTTTTCCTTTTCCAACATGTTCTTGTGAGCGTTCAATAATTTACCTCTCACGGAAGCGTATTCTTTATCTTTTTCTAACAACTCTCTTTCTTCCTTTGTTATCTTTCTGTTCTCTTCGAGATTCTCCTTCAAGACGGATTCTAGTTCAGAGAGAGATTGCAAAGTTTCCCTTCTCTTTTCCAAAACTTCCTCTTCTTTACTAACTATAAACTCTTCTCTCTCATCAAGGTCCTCCTCTCTGTCTACGATCGCCTCTTCTCTTTCAATCAATTCTTCTTTTCTCTCTAAAACATCCTCTTTCAACTCTTCGATCTCATCAGTAGCATTTGAAAATTCATATTTCATCTTCTTGATTTCATCTCTTTCAGAATCAAGAGTTTCTCTGACCTCTTCAAGTTCTTTTCTCCTTGATTCTAATTCATCTTTTAAATCATCTATCTCCTCAGACTTTTCTGACAATTCAGATTCCCTTTCAGCAAGTTCCTTCTCCTTTTCTGAAAGTTCCTCAGCTTGCTCTTCAAGTTCCTCTTCTCTTTCGTCTAAATTGCTTTTACGCTCTTTAAGTTTTTTTAGGTAACCTTCCATTTCGTCAAAATCAAGATCATCTTCCGGCATTTCTATACCTCCTAGTTTGGATAGATATTAATATGATTGTAATGGGAATATCATCTCTTACTTAAGTAACTTACGCTCTTACCTGAAATACCGTTCATAACGAAAAATATTATTTCCGGTCAGCAACATAGGGTACCATGACGATCACTCGATTGAATTTTTTAGGACACGATCTAGACCCCCCTTTGATATTGGCCTCAGGGATACTCGATCAGACCGCTGATACGATGGAACGTATGACGAAAAAGGGACTTGGTGGACTGGTCACTAAATCGATAGGTTTAGAACCGAGAGAAGGACATCCAAATCCCTGCGTAGTCGAGCTAAAATCCGGACTCTTGAATGCCATGGGACTACCGAATCCCGGGATAGAAGAGTTCAAAAAGGAATTGGAGAGATTGAAAGATTCTATAGAAGATGAGCCGATAGTGGGTAGTATCTTCGCTTCTAAATCTGAGGATTTCGTTTATCTAGCTGAAGAGATGGCTAGAAACGGTGCTGATATTATAGAATTGAACCTTAGCTGTCCACATGCAGAAGGATACGGAGCTTCTATCGCTTCAGACGACCAGGTGATGAGTCGTGTAATAGAAAAGGTAAAAGATAACATCGACAAGCCACTTCTGGCAAAGTTACCTCCTTCCAACGAGATAGCTAAAAAAGCTGTGATCGCAGAAAAAAGCGGCTCTGACGGCCTCGTTTGTATTAATACGGTAAGGGCGATGGCCATAAATTTTGAGACCCAGAAACCAATTTTAGGTAATGAAGTAGGAGGATACAGTGGTGAGGGGATAAAACCGATCGGACTCAGATGCGTCTTCGAAGTCTTTAGCGAAGTAGAAATACCAGTGATAGGATGCGGCGGGATAACAACCGGTAGAGATGCATTGGAATACATACTCGCAGGGGCATCTGCCCTTCAGATCGGGACCGCTTTCAATGTTAGAGGCAAAAGCGCACCAAAACATATAACCGAAGAGATGAAAGAACTCATGAAAAAAGAGGATGTGAAGGATATCAACGATCTTGTCGGTAAGGCACACTCATAAATAAAAGAAGAAGGATTATAGGTTAATGGTGAGATATCATGAAAGAACCTGACCCTGAACAATTCGTTGAGCATCAGGACTCGAGTGATTTCACTACTGTGGTCACTCATATGTACAGGGCCGAAGTTCAAAGATCTTATAATTGGAGAAGGAGACTAGACAGAACCACCGAGTGGTCTATAGTCATACTTTCAGCTCTTACAACCTGGATATTCAGTGTGCCCGATAGACGTCATGAACTACTTCTCAGTGTGCTGATCTTCATGAGCGTACTCATGTCCATCGAATCGAGAAGATACAGGTATTACAACGTGTGGTTGAGCCGCATAAAAACATTAGAAGAAAATTTCCTCGCTAAAACACTATCTCCTGAAAAAGAAGTCAGTACGAGGGAATGGATGGAGACACTCGCTGACGACCTAAGAAATCCTACTTTCAAGATACCTCTCTGGATAGCTATTTCCCATAGGATGAGAAGAGTTTACTTTTGGCTTTTTTCACTCACCGTGATGTTGTGGATAGGAAAACTCGCGATCCATCCTTCAACAGCTGACTCCTTAGGAGAGATGGTCAGCAGAGCTTCCATAATGACTATGCCCGGTTATCTCGTTGTCGTCCTAATAATTCTGTTTTTGATCGTCTGCGGAATCATGGCTATCTATGGTTCACATCACGAGATCAAGGGCGTAAAGATTGTTGAGGAATCAAAAACAGATGAGAAATGGGACAAGATGACCTGATCGGAGGTAATCACAAAATTATTATCCTGGTGCTCCATTCCATTATCGATGAAAGTCGAACGTGACGAATTGATAACTAGAGGAGCAGAAGCCGAAGTTTGGAAGGGACGATGGAGAGGTAGAGACGTTATAGTCAAAAAGAGAGTTAAAAAGGGATATCGGCATCCTGAGTTAGATAAAAATATAAGAGAGATGAGGGTCCGAAAAGAAGGTAGACTGATCCACGAGGCTAGAAAAGTCGGTGTCCCAGTACCTATAATATATGATATCGACATGGAAAAAACCCTGCTGGTGATACGATATTTCCATGGGGAAAGAGTC
Organism: Thermoplasmata archaeon; assembly: GCA_019594195.1. Next base: position 7,509 of record JAFDTP010000039.1, on the reverse strand, counting down.
ATGGACTGCATCGAAGCGGGGATAGACCCTGACCTTGAGAAGATCGGCGAGCATATAGGAAAATTCCACGATATAGGTATCAGTCACGGCGATCTGACCACTTCAAACATACTTTACGATAGCAAAAATGGAACTCACTGTTTCATAGATTTCAGTCTTGGAGAAAAAGATTCTTCAGAAGAATACATGGCGGTAGACTTACATCTGCTTAGAGAAGCATTGGTAAGCGTCCATGACGAACCCTTGAAACTTTTTGATGAAGTCGTATCCGGGCATGAAAAGACATGCGAACATCATGAAGATATAATAGACTGGGTGGAAAAGATAGAAAAAAGAGGTAGGTATCAATGAAAGATAAGACTTTGACGGTCGTTACATCGAACCAAGGCAAATACAGAGAATATAAAGGGAGACTCAAGGATCAGTATCCGTCGATAGAGATGAAAAATATCGATTATCCAGAGATACAAACAGATAAGCTGGAAGAGGTGGTAGAGTTCGCTTTGGAAGATCTTTCAGAACACTCTCCGCTTATAATCGACGACAGCGGGTTATTCGTCGGATCACTAAATGGTTTTCCAGGAGTATATTCTTCTTACGTGATGAAAACGATCGGCTGTGATGGAATACTTTCTCTTATGGAAGAGAAAAACACTAGAGATGCAAGATTCGAGTGTGTTATTGGATATCTGAATGATGAAAAAAAACTTTTTAAGGGGACATCTGAAGGAGAGATCATCAGAGGAAAGAAGGGTGATGAAGGTTTCGGATATGATCCGATATTTATGCCTGAAGAGTCAGATAGAACTTATGCTGAGATGCATAGCGAAGAGAAAAATCGCATAAGCCACCGCGGTAGGGCGATGGAAAGATTACTCGATTTTGTTACGGAATATTGAGATATCAATCCTGCAGTATAGAAACTATATCCCTAGGCTCTTCTGCAGTATGGTCTGCATTTTTTGCCTCTTCTCCACCATAACCATACAAAGCTCCGATACTGGGGATACCAGCTTTTTCAGCAGCCTCTATATCATGGTATCTATCTCCAACCATCACTGCTCTATCAGTCGAATATTTCTCCATCAACTCAAGTATATTATCCGATTTTGTTTTACCGTCTGTATAGCCCTTTATAGATGAAAAGTGATCCCTTATCGAAGTGATCTTCAGAACATGCTCTATATAATCCGTCCTTCCATTAGAACATATAGCTAACTCATCACCGCTATCTTTTAGAGTTTCTAAAACTTCTTTTATACCTTCGTAGAGGGTAGCTTTATCTGGTATGGTCTCTCTTTCCTTTTCGATTATCGACTCCTCGATCTCATCTTTTAGGTGAATTTTTTCGGCTGGTACGAGGTTATCTATTATCTGCTCTGTAGGTTCCCCGAACTGATCCAATATCTCCTCATCGGTCAACTCTATTCCAAAACTCTGGAAGGCTTCCTTCAAAGCTGGAACACTGACTTCTTCAGTCTTATAAAGGGTCCCGTCCAGATCAAATATTATCAATCTTTCATTCATGAGTATCACCTTTTTTCTTCTATTTTTTGCAAAATCTCGCAGGCCTTACACCTTTCACCCATGGCCGGTTCTCCACACACATCACACTTCTCGAGCTCACCCTCTCCTTCATATCTTTCTCTAACGGGTTCTTTGATCTTCTCATAGGAGCTTAGTATGGAAAATTTAGCTCCCGGCGTGTTGTCCTCTAGTTGTCCTATGACGTCCCTATAAAGGCCTCTCAAGGCCGTATCAGCGTAGGGACACTCCTGTTCATGCACATCCATTTCCGACAGTAGCGCATACAGATAGGCCTCTTTTTCAGTAACTTTACGCAATGGATTTATCCTCGGGACCAGTCCCTCTTTGACGTGATCATGAGGGGCTAACCTCGCCATGCTTTTCATGTCTGATCTGCAAAAATTCATCAATATAGTTTGAGAGGTATCGTCTAGATTTAAACCCGTAGCTAATAAGTCAAGATCAGCTTTTTTAGACATCGTATTCATCATCCATCTCCTTAGCACCCCACAAACGGAACAAGGCATTCCGATATCTTCAAGCTCCATCATCTCATCCAGTGTGGATCCGAATTCATCCTCATAGGACTTTATCTCATATTCAATACCCAATTTTTCGTACTCGCGCTTGGCTATATCCAAGCTCTTGGGTCGATAACCTTCTATACCTTCATCGATGGTTATACCATAAAGTCTGCTGTCCTTCCTGTCCTTGAGGATCTTGTGAAGCATCCTTAAAGCTACTATACTATCCTTTCCACCGGAGACAGCAACACCTATAGCTTTTCCTCTGCCTAGATCGACCTGTTTTCTAAATTCCTTGAATACCTTCGTCTCAAAAAAATCTTTAAAATGTCCTCTGCAGAGACGTTCACCACTGTATCTGATATGTGTGACCGCGGTTTCTCCACACCTATTGCAATCCATCGTCTTGAGTTATCTGTATTTATATTTAAATCTTGGTGAGAGATGAGGATTTTGTCGTAATGTTTATTTACTCTCGAAATGGATGAATAAATTGATGAAGAATTCATTGACACTTTACAGGTTATTTTTGGTATTTTTCGCTGTCGGCATCCTGATCACTAGTGCTTTGATGGTGATACCTCTAGTTAGAGGAGACGTCTCGATATATGTTCATCAAGAAGATATAGATTGGAAGATGGAAGAAGATCAACTTGTAGTCGGAACAAACATCACCATGAACAATTCAGCGAATTTTGATATAGAAGATATCGAGTTAGCTCTTCAATTGGAGTTACTAGATGATCAATTCATCAACGTGACTGAAGAGCTGGATGATTTAAGAGTGGGAGAGGCTAGAAAAGAATATATAAGATTTTCAAAAGATCTTGAAGGTATCTCCGAAAAAAGCGAAAACCATCTGATCAACAACGATACTGATCTTAACTTATCATACAGGTTCAAAGGGCAGTACAGTTACTCATTGATGACCTTCGATGTTGTACAGAGTGATACATTGTTCTGGAGAAGATTGGTAAATGAAGTTGAGTACGATTTGGAGAACGCACGGATGACTGAAGGCCATCAGTTAGAAATGCCTATCTTTATTTCGACTAATCAGAACGATTTCATTTCTGAAAACGTTCAGCTCCTCGTGAGCATCTTTGATGAAGAAGAGACAAAAATGTATACTGAAGACAGTTTATCAATAAGACTAGGACAGGAACTTTCCACGGTCTTGGTCTTCAGCATGTCGGAAGAAGATTTCAAGGATTTGATGACAGAATCCAAAGTACTGCTTTCTAGAACGGAGATCTCTATAAAGGGATCTGGATTCTCTACAATCCAATACGAAAGTGTTGAGTGGGGAGCACCGATGAACAACTTCGATATAACAGATGCGGGCTACGAAGATGGTATAGTTTCAGCTGATGTAAGCTTCATAAACGACAATCCAGATGAATTCGATTTCATAATGAGGGGTTTAGTTTACGATGATGAAGGAAACGTGATTGGTAGGAAAGAAGAGAGTTATATAGTAGGTTCCGGTGAGAGTTTTGAAGAGACCATAGAGATCGAAATAGAAGAAATGCCTAAAGAAGCAAATCTTGAAATAGAAGACGAAAACACAGGCTACATATACGAAGAGGTGATCGAATTTTGAAAAGCGAAAAGAGAGGACTAGTCCTACCGTCGATAATCGGTATCGCTCACTTTTTAGTTTTCGTGGTCATAGCTGTTTCAGTTCTATTTTATGTTTCTAGTCTATATCCCGAATTAAAGGGGCTGTTCCAGAACACCTATTACTACATGATACTGTTTGGAACATTGATCGCATTTTTCGCAACAACGACAGCATACTTTAACAAGGGAGAAATTTCCAGGATGGGCTCAGGAATAGTCAAAATCTTCTGCTTGTTCGCCTACACAGTGAGCGTATATAATAACCTTGATTTCACGATCGAACTGGAAAATTTTGTAGCTAACGTTTCTTTCCCTGGTCTTTTAGACCTGAAGATAGGACTCTTGGTCCTTTACGGAGTATACTTTGTATTTGAGTACTTCATATATAATAAAGAACGATCTGCAGAACCTGATTTTTTGCCGTAGTTGAAGTCAACATATTTATAGCCCTTCTGGTTTTTTCTTGACTTGATAGTATGATAGACGATGTAAAAGTTACTCAACGGATCACGGACAGATATTTTGAAGAGTTCTCCGAGCATACTGAAGTAGATGTTGCTATCGCCGGAGCCGGTCCTGCAGGCCTTGTAGCTGGAAGATATCTATCAGAGAAAGGATATCAAGTAGCTATATTCGAAAGAAAATTATCCCCGGGTGGAGGTATGTGGGGTGGAGGTATGGGTTATCCAGTAGTGGTCGTACAAGAGAGTTCTGTAGAAGAATTGGAAAAAGTAGGAGTTCAGGTTAAAGACACAGGTGACGGCTATTATACTGCTGATTCCATAAGTTCAGTAGCAAATCTATTAGCTTCTGCAACTAACGCAGGCGCTAGAATCTTCAATATGGTCACGGTAGAGGATGTTCTTTATGAGAACGAGAGAGTCAACGGATTTGTGATCAATTCTTCTCCCATAGAGATGGCTGGACTGCATGTTGATCCGATAACGATCCGCGCCGAGGCAACTATAGACGCGACTGGACACGATGCTGAAGTCTGCACTGTTGTCGAAGAAAAAGCTGGAGAACTGAAAACAGAGAAAGGTAAAGTGGTTGGAGAAAAATCGATGTGGGCCGAAGTCGGTGAAAAGACAGTGGTAGAGAACACCCAAGAAGTATTCCCAGGACTATGGATAACCGGCATGTGCGCTAATGCAGTTATGGGAGCTCCAAGGATGGGGCCCATATTCGGAGGTATGCTTCTTTCAGGTAAAAAAGTCGCAGAACTGATAGATTCCGAGCTTGATTGAAGTGAAACTTCAGGGAAAATTAATATACCAGGAATCGACCTATTTAAAAAAAAGTGTCAGAGCATGGCTGAAAATAACTCTTCAGAGGGCAATAGAGAGATGTTCACAAAATTCAAGAGCATCGAATTACCGAGAAACGTAGTGATAGGTAACGATGCACTCGATAGAGTTGGGGAGACCTGCAACAAGTTAGAACTGAAAAAAAATGCAGTTGTGGTCTGTGATCCAACTACTAAAAAAATAGCCGGTGATAGCGTAGCAGAGATACTCAACGATAACGATTATGAAGTCGAAATAATGGAGATATCGGATGCTGATCAGGAAGCAGTGGATGATGTAAGGGAGATCATAGACAATAAAACGGGATTCCTTCTAGGGGTAGGTGGAGGTAAATCTATAGATGTGGCAAAATACTCATCTCACCTGGAAGACATCCCTTTTCTGAGCATCCCTACAGCTTCTTCACACGACGGCATCGCATCTGGTAGAGCCTCGATAGAGAAGAACGGAAATAAAACATCAGTCAGTGCTCATACCCCTCTTGCTATGATAGCAGATACGGGCATAATAGCCAACGGACCGAACAGACTTATGTCCGCTGGTTGTGGAGATATAATATCTAATGCTACCGCAGTGAAAGACTGGGAGTTAGCAAGGCGGCTTAGAAATGAAAACTTCTCCCATTATGCAGCGACCCTTTCAAAGATGACTTCAGACATACTGATGAAGAATTTGGGAGATATAAAACCAGGACTCCAAGAAAGCGCCTGGCAGGTAGTAAAAGCTTTGATGAGTTCAAGCGTTGCTATGAGCATAGCGGGATCATCTCGACCCGCTAGTGGTAGCGAACACAAGTTCAGCCATGCGTTAGATAAGATCGCTAAAGAACCAGCACTGCACGGGGAGCAGTGCGGTGTAGGATCGATAATAATGATGTACCTCCATGGGGGAGATTGGAAAAAGATCAAGAGTGCCCTTCAGGCCGTCGATGCTCCGACAACGGCGAGAGGGCTAGAGATCAGTGAAGAGGAGGTCATAGAGGCGCTTGTCCATGCGCCAGAGATAAGACCGGGAAGATATACTATCTTGGGGAACCGGAAGATGAATAGAGATGCGGCCAAAGAAGCCGCTAAAGAGACCGGAGTTATTTGAATGAGGTGTAAGTTATGAGTTCAGTTACTTTGATAGGAAAAAGCTTAGCGAAAGAAGGTATGAAATTCAGGTTCGGCGGATGTCTTTCTAAGTGTCAAAGCTGTGAGTTAAAGAACTCCTGCTGTGGACTAGAAAAAAACAGGTGGTACAAAGTTATCGGAGTCAGGGATAAAGACCATCAATGTAAAGTACATCACGGAAACGTAAAAGTGGTTGAGGTAGAACAGATACCGATAAAAACTACAGCAGATGAGAGATCGGTTATAGAAGGTTCTGTGATTACACTAGAGGATAAGGAATGCGGTAATGTTGATTGTGAATACTACAAGTTCTGTTATCCGACCGGTATCGATTTTGGAGAGAAATACAACATAGAAGAAGTAGAAAAAAAGATAGACTGTAAGAAGGGTAAAGACCTGAAATTGATCAAAGTCAAGTGAAATTAAAAAACACTTTCACTTTCCTCTTATCCTATCAAACCAACTTTTGTTCTTTTCTTTTTCGATATCTTTGAACCTTTCTAGTATTTCTCTCTGCTCATCGTTGAGATCTTCAGGTACTTTAACATCTATCTCTACTAACTGATCACCGTAACCGCTTCCTCTCTGTCTCCTCAAACCCTTGTCCGGGATCCTCAGTATCTCCCCGGGTTGAGTTCCAGAAGGTACCTTGACTTCAGCTTTACCCTCTAATGTAGGTACTTTTATACTGGTCCCTAAAGCAGCTTCGCTTATGCTTATCTCCGCATCGGTTAGGACATCGTCTCCCTTTCTTTCGAACCTTTCATCTGGTCTTATCCTGAGAACAGCGTATAGATCTCCGGACTCCCCTCCTCGTGGGGCCGCTTCTCCTTTACCTCTTACTCTTAGTCTTGTACCGTTTTTAGCACCTGGCGGTACATCTATGGTTATGGTCTCGGTCTTATCAACCACTCCTCTTCCATCACACTTAGGACAGGGTTCTTCAACGATCTCCCCGATGCCGTCACATCTATCACACTCCGTTATCCTGACTACCTGTTGAAAACCTCTTCTTTGGGCTTTTTTTACTTCACCTGCCCCGCCGCACTTCGGGCATGTTTTCGTTCCACCGGATCGACTACCACTACCCCCGCATTCATCACATTGTGCTTTGCGGTTCAGTTTGACCGTTTTTTCAGTGCCATCTTTAACATCTTTAAGATCGACTTCGAATCTTATCTGTAAATCTCTACCTCTCTTCTCCTTTCTACCTCTGCTCCTTCGATTACCTCCGAAAAAACTGCTAAAGAGATCCTCAAAACCACCTCTGCCGCCTCGTCTTGCTCCGAAAAGATCTGAAAATATATCTTCAACATCCTCTCGATGGGAGAAGTCGGACATATCGAATCCTCCTCCTCCAAATTCTCTTTCAACACCCTGTTTACCGTACCTATCATACCTTCTTCGCTTATCATC
>JAFDTP010000006.1 GCA_019594195.1 Thermoplasmata archaeon | reverse complement strand
GGTGATCACCGCTTTCTATACGTGATCAAAGATGATGAGATTTTGGTTGAGGAAGCTTTCAAAAGAGAAAAAGGTTATTGAAAGAGGGTCTCTAGTAAACTTATGTGATTCAAGCTTGGAGAATTAGAAATGTCTCATTTTTAAGCTAGATTTAGAACATCAGTTTATATACTTATTTCTACTTATCATCTATAGAGGGTAATATCTATAGTATAAGAGGAGATGAGACAGATGACAGAGTCTATCATAAATATTGAGAATCTAACAAAAAATTACGATGGGACCAAAGCCGTAAGAGGGATCTCTTTTGATGTCAAAGAAGGAGAAGTCTTTTCCATGGTCGGTCCTAACGGCGCCGGGAAAACCACTACTGTAGAGATCTGCGAAGGTATAAGGAAGCCGACGTCCGGATCAGTACATATCTTCGGTGAAGAATTTTCTAAAAAGTCTAAAAAGACTCGCCAAAAAATAGGTGTATTACCTCAAGAGTACCGTTCTTTTGAAAGATTGACCGTCAAAGAGACCTTGAAATATTATTCTTCTTTCTATGAAACCAAAAGAAGTATCGACGATATAATAGCTCTTTTAGAGCTAGAAGGTAAAAAAGATGAGTTGTATATGAATCTCTCAGGAGGGTTGAAACAACGGGTCGGAGTAGGCATGGCTTTAGTCAACGATCCCGAGTTGATATTTCTCGATGAGCCCACTACAGGCCTCGATCCACGTTCAAGACGAGGAGTATGGGACGCTATAGAGATATTGAAAAAAGAAGGAAAGACCATATTTCTTACGACCCATTACATGGAGGAGGCTGAGTTTTTAGCCGATCGTATAGCTATCATGCATCAGGGAAAGATAGCGGCCCAAGGGTGTCTCGATGATCTTATACGCGGGCATGGAGGACATTATACTGTTTTGTTACATGGATTCGACCCTGACAAGGTTGATCTATTGGGAGAAGAGGTCCAAGTCGATACGAATGGTACTGTTTCAGTCAAAGTAAAGAATCCAACTGAGATATCCAAAATATTAGAGAAAGTTATAAAAAATGATCTGAAGTTTGCGAATTTAGAAGTGAAAAGAACCAATCTTGAAGAAGTATTCATGAATGTTACAGGCACAACTATCGAAGAAGGTGATGCAGCATGAAACCTATAGCGATATTCAACGACTTCCTAGCCAATTTGAAGATGTGGTATCGTTCCAAAGGTACGGTCTTTTGGGCTATACTTTTTCCAGTCCTATTGATGTTGATCTTCGGAGCTATATATCAAGGGCAAGGAGACATTACGGTTTCGCTGTACGTTCAAGACTTAGATGAGACTGAAATATCGGAAGAATTCATCTCAAATTTGGGAGAAAGGTTGAAGATAGAAGAGATACCATCTGATGTCGATGGTGATGATCACATAAGAGATAACAATATCAGAGCAGCTCTTATCATCCCAGAGGGTTTTGAAAGTTACATACAAAGTGCTTATCTCGGTTCGAACGAATCAATATCTCTCAGTCTCTCACTAGATCCGACTAGAGAATCAGTCAACGGAATAATAAGGGGTGTAGTAGGAGGTACCGTGCAAGGCTGGAATAATGAGATCTCAGGTGCAAGAGAAGTACTAACTTACCAAGAAACGAGTGTTACAGCTGAAGAGTTCCAGTTTATCGATTTCTTCATGCCTGGGGTCATAGGCATAACGGTCATGACCTCTACGATTTACGGTACCATATTCAGAAATACAAAGTACAGAAAATGGGGCATACTCAGAAAGCTTTCAACGACCCCTTTCTCTAGATGGGAATATTTGGTATCGAAGATGCTGTTTATGACTTTCATCTCATTCTTCTCAACCTTTTTGATAATAATCGTGGGTGTTTTCGTCTGGGACATAAGCGTAACCATAGATGTATATATGTTCATCATTGTCATCTCTACAGCTTTTGCATTCTCTGGTATGGGTATGCTTATATCCAGATTCGTTAAAGAGGAAGAGACTGCGGATTCAGCAGCAGGAGCAGTTACATTCCCGCAGATGTTTTTAGCCGGAACCTTTTTCCCTCTAGAAGTCATGCCTTCTTATCTTAGCAGTTTCGCAAGATTGCTTCCACTATATTATGTCAATGAGGGTCTGAGGGATTCGATGATTTACGAGGACGGTTCAGGTGCACTCTATAACACAGCGATAATCTTTTCAATTGCGGCAGTATTATTCGTTGTCGGCGCCCTAGCTACCAAATGGACCGAATAAGATGGTGAGATCATGAAAAAAGAGGAAATAGAAACCTCGATAGAAAACGAATTCAGGAAAAAAGTCCAAAAGAACTCTAAGATCAATAATGCCTATCTATTGGTTCATTCGGACAAGTTAGACTTACACCTGAATGCAGCTGAAGGGCGTACAGGCGATATGGACGCTGATCCTCGCCAGCCGAATTATATGGCTAGTGTGGGCAAGCTCTTCACATCTACACTAATCAGTATGCTGTATGAAGAGGGAGAATTATCCTTCGAAGATAAGATCAGTGAATATCTAGACGATGATTTACTTGATGGCTTGCACGTTTACAAAGGTGATGATCATACGGATAAGATCAAGATCAAACACCTGTTGAACCATACCTCTGGTTTACCAGACAGTTTTTGGCATCTACTAGAAAAATTCTTAGAAGATCCTGAACTGAAGATGAGTCCAAGAAAAGCGATCGAATGGGGAAAGAAAAATAGGAAACCACATTTTCCTCCTGGCAAGAAGTTCTACTACACAGATACGAATTACTACCTCTTAGGATTCATAATCGAAGAGATCACCGGTATGCCTTTCCATGAAGCGTTAAAAGAGCGCATCTTTGAACCTCTTGAGATGGATCATTCGTACATGCTGCATGTCTCAGAACCTATGGAAGACCCAGGTGTTCCTATAGCTGACTTCTATCTGAAAGGAGAAAAGATGACCGATCTTAAAGTATTCACTGATACAGGAAGTTATGCCGGTATAGACTATGCAGGCGGTGGTGTTGTCGCTCCGATGGAAGACCTGTTGAAATTCATGAAGTCTCTTGTCAACCATGAGATGATAGAAAAAGAAACTTTAGATATCATGATGAATGATAAAGCTAAATTCGGTCTAGGCATCGATTACGGATACGGTATATGGATGCTGAAAAAGATCCCGGTTCTGATGCCTGGAAAATTCAGATCATGGGGCGTGGTTGGTGTAACGGGTGCATTCATGTTCTATCATCCAAAGACTGATTCTTACTTGATCGGTAATTTCAACGATACCCATTTCCAAAGAAAAGGAGTCAGATACATGCTCAAATTCCTTGATAAACTGATCAAGGCTGATTGATCATTTCTTACTTCCGACCATCGATAGATGAAACGTAATTTTTTTAATGAAGCTGCGGTTGGATGATTTGGATGTTAGAGATCTTTCAGCTCCTCTATGATGCAGGCGTTAATATCGCGATCAGGGAATCTCTACCATGGTCCATAGTCCAATTTTTAGAGGTGATGACGATTTTAGGAAACGGGGCTGTACTATTCAGTATCGCAGCTCTGATGTATTGGTTCGATCCAGATAATATCAAAAGAAAGCGCCTTCTTTTACTCTCTTTAGCAGTTCTAACTCTGGCAGTAGTAGGAGGTTTAAAGGGTACATTACAGGTATCGCGTCCTGACCTAGCTTTTGCTCCCGAGAACTATCCTGGTTGGAGCACACCGAGCGCTCATGCTATGGGCTCTACTATGATCTATGGAGGATTTGCGGTCCTGAGCGGTAGTAAGTTGATTTTTAAGATATTCCAATACCTAGGTGCGGGAGCATTGATATTCACCATCGCTCTTTCCAGGGTCGTTTTAGGAGTCCACTATGTTGGAGATGTTATCCTCGGTGTTTTACTTGGAATAATATTTGTTTATATAGGCATAAAAACTAAGAGAAAAAGAACAATAGGTGCGGTATTCGGTTTGGGGTTACTGATCTCGATCGGTGCCTTTCTTTTAGGTTCTGAAGAGTTCGTAACACTCACTATCGGTTCATCTTTGGGAGGACTTGTGAGCTGGGAGGTAGTGAAATACAAAATCGCTCATCCTAGGTATGCATCGACTGTGATGATGATGATCATAATCGCACCTATAGCGATCTCATTTTGGGTCATAGACGCTTTCGTCCTAGGATATATCGGGGTAGACGACATGGTATTCCTCTATATACCGGTCAGATCGTTGGTCCAGATAGTCGGTTATGCCATCCTGTTCGTGTTAGCGGTCACCCTTCCCTTCATGGCCGATATGATAAATCATTGGAAGACGGTCGATCGTCTAGAAAAATATATCCCGCCTTTCGAGGAAGATTGAGTAAGATTTCAATACTCTTTAGCTTCATAGTTGATCGTTTTGGATCCATATCTCTGGTTAGCTGGATGAGTTAATCGTGTTCTTTTTTTTAACCTTATGATTGACAAAAAGGACAATCGTGGCCTTCAGATCGTCTTTATCTCCTACCTCTTTTGAACATCTGTTTATAAAGGTAGTTTCTCTATACCTCTTTTAAGGAGCAGATATCATGGCTACAGATATGATCAGATCAGAAAAATTGAACAAGTACTACGAAGGTGAAGTGAGAGTCCACGCTTTACGAGGCGTAGACATATCAATAAAGAAAGGGGAGATGGTCGCTATAATGGGACCATCGGGATGTGGAAAGACCACTTTACTGAATTCTTTATCCGGTCTCGACGATATATCCAGCGGGAAAGTTTGGATAGAAGGACAGGATATTAACGAGCTTTCCGACAACAAGAAGACCGAGATGCGAGCTTTGAGTATGGGTTTCATATTCCAGTTCTATAATCTTCTTCCCGTTTTATCCGCAGTTGAGAATGTTGAACTACCGCTGCTTCTTGCGGGTAAGACCAAAAACGCCAGGAATAAAGCTGAGAAGGCATTGGATCTCGTCGGTCTGAGCCATAGGTACGATCACAGACCTTCCGCTCTTTCAGGCGGAGAAAGGCAGCGTGTCACCATAGCGAGAGCTATAGTTAACGAACCTGACATAATATGGGCCGATGAACCGACCGGTGATCTAGACACTGAAACTTCGGATAAGATAATGGATATTTTATGCGAGTTGAACGAGGAGAAAGGTCATACGATGATAATAGTGACCCATGAAGATAGGGTGGCGGAGAGAGCAGAAAGGATAATCTACATGGAAAGCGGTCTCATCGAAAGAGACTTCGATAACGGGGCGTGAGGAAAATGATCTTCCCGTTACTATTGATAATAGCTGTGATCGTAGCTGTTTTAGTGATAGACGGCCTCCGCCACAGGATCCTATTCAGGATGGGCTTCAGAAACATATTCCGCAGAAAAACAAACACCGTTATTGTCATCCTCGGATTGATGATAGCTACAGCTATAATCTCTTCTTCATTCGGTGTCGGAGATACGATGGAGAATATGGTTGAGGGTGAGATCTACAAAGAATGGGACGAGACCGACGTCACCGTCTTCAATACTACCGAAGATGGAAATTTAAAACCGGTCTCTTACGAAACATATCTCAACTTGAGATCCGACATCGAGGAGGTCGAAAATGTTGGTGGCGTACTCGGAGAAGTACACGGCTATGCATCCGTATCAAATCCAGATTCACGATTATCTAGGCCACAGACAAATCTCATAGGTACGGATCTTCAAGAAGTCGATGCCTTCGGACATTTCTATAAAGACGGCGAACCCCTAGATATAGATCTAGCTGAAGGAGAGATACTGATCGATGAAAATTTAGCCGATGACGTAGAAGCTGAAACCGGAGCAGAATTGACGCTCTTCACCGCGCGATATCCTGATGGAAGGAATTACACGTTAATAGAGATCGTTGACAACGAAGGAAGAGCAGCTTTTAGAGGAGGTAGAAAAGTCTTCATGGATCTGAATGAGGGACAAGATGCTTTGTACCTCCAGGATCAAATAAATTATATCAGGATAACCTCTATTTCAGATGTCGAAGGTGGTATAGAATACAGTGATCAGATATTCAGTGACGTCGAACAGATATTGAAAGAGAATGAAGAATACAGCGGACTAGAAGTCCGAGGTAATAAAAACGAGGAGTTGGAGGATTTCAAGCGAGAGATGGCGATGTTCACCGACATCTTTTTCGTGTTCGGAACGTTCGTGATAGTCGCTGCTATCATTTTGACCATAAACATATTCGTTATGTTGGCTGAAGAAAGAAAGTCAGAGATGGGCATGAGCAGAGCTATAGGGATGAAAAGATCGTATCTGAAACGTATATTTTCATATGAAGGATTGTTTTACGCAGCAGGAGCTTCTATAATCGGTGCCTTCGTCGGTGTAGGGATCACCTACGTCATATTTTTCCTACTCGATGACATGTGGTCAGTGTTCGGAGGGGATCTTTCCATGCTCTCTTACTTCCATATCTCTCAGGAGAGTCTTATCATAGCCTTCGGAGCTGGATTCCTACTAACCATGGGAACGATATTGTTTTCCGTGACTCGTATATCTAAGTTAAATATAATAAGAGCGATCAGAGAGATACCAGAGCCGCCGATATCTAAAGAAAGTAAAAAGCTTTTCTATCTCGCTCTGATAGGTCTCGGACTAGGCACTCTGTTGACCTTCGCAGGAACAGAATCACAGGCCCTATGGCTTCCTGTGACCGGTGTATCACTCGTTATAATAGGTATAGGAACTATAGCTAGAAGATGGGTGGGAGACAGAGCAGCTTACACGACTGTAGGGATATTCCTGATGATATGGTGGTTTTTACCTTTAGATGTACTGCCTATTTTGGAAGACTATACAGCAGACATAGAGATGTTCATTCTATCAGGACTGTTCCTTGTTACTGCAGGTGTGATGATAGTTATGCTAAACGGTTCCATGATAACAGGCCTCTTTGAAAAGATAGTAGGATCAGGAAAGGGTTCAAAGGCGGTCGTGATGTCTGGGATCTCTCATCCTTTAAAGGAAAGGTTCAGAACGGGAATGACCATGTTCATCTTCGCTCTGATTATATTTGCCATCATAGTGATGAGCATGATCGTTGGTATATTTCAGACCAATTTAGATACCATGATAGAAGAACAGTCGGGAGGTTATGATATCCTTGGACTCAGCGATCAAGATAGACCTATAGAAGATATACAGCAGGAGATAATCGATAATGAAAATTTAGATATCGAGGACTTCGATCATATAGATTCGGCTTATCGTGGTATGGTTCCTGCTTTAGATGAAGATGGAACTAGAACGCGCAGATCTATAATAGGTGTAGACCAAAACTTTGTCGATAACAACCAATTCGATTTCACATCATACCTTGAAGAATTTGGATCTAAAAGTGAGGTATGGGAAGCTGTCATGAACGACCCAGATCTCATGATAATCAATGCTCCCCCGGACGAATCGTTCGATATGGGCGCCATGGGCCGTGAAAAATTAGGATTGAACGATACAGTCACCTTGGTCGACGTGAACGGAGGTCTCGTCGAGAAAAGAGTGATAGGATTGATGAATCAGGCCATAGTTGATGGATATTTCATGTCAAAGGAGACCCTCAGCAGCGAGTTCGCTCTTGATTCTAATTCTCTTTTCTTCATCAGTGTGAGAGAAGGTATAGATGCGGATGAATTAGGTCGGAACTTAGAAAGAGAATTGGTCAGGTTCGGATTTCAACCGATGGTGATAGATACCCTCTTCAGAGAAGTCATGTCCGCACAATTCATGTTCTTCGATCTCTTCAGCGGTTACATGGGTTTGGGCTTAGTTGTAGGTATAGCAGGTCTAGGCATAATAAGTTTGAGAGCGGTCCATGAAAGACGCCTAGAGATAGGTATGATGAGAGCTATTGGTTTCAAGAGACGCATGATAAAATATGCATTCCTGGTAGAGAACTCTTTCATAACTGTGACCGGTATAATCCTGGGTTCCATACTAGGTATTGGAGTCGGATGGATATTATGGTATGACGGATTCAGACCGATGGGATGGGATTTCTACATACCGTGGACATCTATACTGGTCATAGGGATAATCGCTTACGCAGCGATGCTGTTTACCGCGATACCGAGCGCTCACAGAGCGAGTAAAGTCTCACCAGCGGAAGCACTGAGATTTGACTGAAGCTGACTTCCAAGGTCTCATCATATTAAGCTGACTTGCGGAGATCATTTTAAAGTTCAAAGAGGAAGAGAAAACTGTAAAAGTGATATAACTCGGATATGAAGAGGAAGGTGAGCAGATATTACAAGATTCATTGGAATTGAGAGATAGGATACCTCTCCCATACAAGTACAGGAAAGCAGGATCTCTATGTGAGGTAGCCGCTAGCATCAGAAAAAACTATGATGAAGAACTCGCTGAAAAAACACTGAATAAAACATTTCAACTGACTACCGAATTCTCTGATAAAGCCGAACGTGCTAAAACCATGATAATGAGAGCGGAAGCTCAGATAAGATGAGATCTTTTTTTGGTCAGAAAAAACTAATATGTCTTTATACATATATTGCCTTGTGAACATTATGGATATAATAAGTTCTGAACTGTGGTCTCCATATGTCGTGGGAGCGGCCATAGGGATATTGGTATGGATCGGATTCATCTTTTCTAACAAGGCAATAGGATGTTCGACTGCATACGCTCGTACCGCCGGTATGGGAGAAAGATTGGTCAGAGGGGATAAGGTCGAGGACAAACCTTACTACAAAGAGTTCGTACCTAAGATCGATTGGGAATGGATGCTTGTCCTGGGGGTGGTCATAGGTGCTTTTATATCTTCTACCCTTTCAGGAAGTTTTAGGATAGAGACCGTACCAAGGATATGGCAGGAGTCTTTCGGTTCAAGCGCTATCTTAAGGTACGTGGGTGCGTTGATCGGTGGATCGCTCTTAGGGTTTGGAGCTCGGATGGCTGGAGGCTGTACCAGCGGTCACGGCATAAGTGGAACCTCTCAACTCTCATTGGGCAGTTGGTTAGCGTTCATATTCTTCTTCATCGGAGGTATACTGACCGCGGTCATACTATACGGGGGTTTCTAGATGTTGGAAGACCTTTACAAGAAAAAGAAGCTTCAGCTTTTCTTTGGTTTCTTGATCGGTATAGGCTTTGGTTTTCTTCTCGATAGAGGAGGGGCTACAGATTTCAATATAATAGTCGATCAGCTCTTATTGAGAGATTTCAGGGTTCTGAAGATAATATTCTCCGCCATAATAACTGGAATGATAGGGGTCCACGTTATAGTGAAGTACTTGCCTCCCCGACTTCAACCAAAACACTGCAGATGGAAACCGATAGTCCTTGGCGGGCTTATCTTTGGTGTCGGGTTCGCCGTTTTGGGTCTGTGTCCCGGGACCGCAGCGGGAGCTATGGGGACAGGTGCTGTACACGGCGCCTTTGGAGTGTTGGGCATGCTTTTAGGAGCGGGCATATTCGCCTCATTCTACACATATATAGAAGACTTCATGAGCCGCAGCGATCTAGGACCTATCACGATCCCAGAAACACTCGGGATCGATAGGTGGTTGGTCATCTTGGCTTTTTCGATCATACTCATATCGGTGATGCTCTTTTTGGAGATCATCGGATTTTAAAGAGATAAAATAGATAAGCTCTAGGAAAAGATATTTTACTACCTAAAATATTTGAGTCGTCAGTATGAGCAGGACGGGGAAATACAGGTCTTTAGATCTGGAAAAAAGGAGTTCAGGAGTGTTAGCCGATCCATTCTTTCGGATAATATCTTATCTGATCGACGCCATCTTGATCCGCTTTGCCTTTCAGTCCGTCGTCTTTGTATTGGGGGCACGAGGACTGATATCTGAAAGTTGGATGGAATCTATCGGTTGGTATCTAGGCCAGGGACTTGCTCCCTATAGAGGAGGTGGTGTTATGCTAGATCATTTTCTCTTCATAAACACTTTCGAAGACTTGGTGATACATCTATCCTACAGCGCTATTTTCATGGTCTACTTCATACTTTTAGAATCCAAAAAGTTCAGTGGTCAGACTTTAGGTAAAAAAATATTCGGTATGAAGGTCGCAGATAAACGTGGCTCAGGTATATCCTTGAAAGACTCCGTGACTAGGAATTCTACAAAATACCTCTTGAGAGTACCCATATTAAATTACATCGTAGGTTTAACAGAACTGATATTACTGATCTTTTATGGGACGAGGACAGGTGATATGTTGGCGGATACGAAGGTCATCTCGATCCCTAAAAAAGGGCTGCTCAACATCCTTAAGTAGCTAAAATCCTTCAGGATCCATCTTTGCTCTTTTCACCATGTGAAGACAGGATCTTTATTATGGATAAGGTCACTAAGAAAACTGCAGAAGATAGAGCCACGACTATGAGCGATTCCGTAAGTTGATCTAAAGCCATGTCTAGTGAGCTGTAAAATACTATAACGAACCCGATCAGCGAAAGGAGCATAGCCGGAAACAATGTATTCAAGATCTGATTTATAGAGGATCTTTTATAATCGGATAGACCGTTAAAAGGATCCTCCCTTTTCACGATATCACTGATCAAGATAGTGTTCCTGGCATAGAACCACATACCCAAGATCAAAAAGAAAAAGACCGTTATCATCAGTATATTTTCCAAAGAAGGAGCGATTCTTGAGACCGCTAATGTGTAGGATAAAAGTGTGAAAAATATACCGGTATCAAGGATCAATAAAGATCTCAGGTTGTATCCTATGACAGAAACGGCTCCGATCACTAGTGGGAAAAATCTATAAGTGCTTTCTGGAGACAAGAAGCTCATCGCACCTACAGACAGCATCATCAATAATGATATCGACAAGTTCTCCATCTTCATCCCCGTCTGTATCTGTATCTTAACACCTCCTGTAAAGTAGGCTCTAAAGGTTCTTTCGGGTCCCAATCTACTACCATCGTCCCGTGAGACCAAAGCTTGTCCAATATATGATCTCTCTCGGCTCTAGATAGAGCTTCTGCGGCTTCCTCGTACTCATCATCTTCCAATATTTCCTTTTCTATCTTGAGTGGATCGGGAGATATCAGCACGACATCGTACTCTCTCATACATAGGTCGATCAAAGTCTCGCTGTACTCTGGAACAGTCAAAGGTGAAATGAATATTATCATGCTCCTCCTGGGAAAGAATTCTTCAAGAAGCCATTTGATACCTTCTAATCCCCAACTACCTCCGCTCTCGAATTTGGTCAGGTTAGCCATTATCTTGTGATGGTGATTCTTTCCAGTACCGGGATATACCCAGTTCATGTATTCACCTGAAACTATAAGTCCAACCCTGTGTCGGGCGGAAAGCAGGACTTCAGACAGGCTTGCGGCAACGTCTATAGAAGCTCTCATTGTATTGTTTTCCATAGTACCTACGATACCCTTTTGATAACCGTCTACAACAAGTATGACGTCACCGGATTTTTCACCTTCATACTCGTTAGTCAGAGGATCATAGTATCTAGCGGTGGCTTTCCAATTTATATCTCGTATCTGATCACCGGGTTGATATTCACGGATAGCGAAAAACTCGCTTCCGACACCCACGCTCTTAGATTTCACCTCTCCCAACCAATGTTTAGTATAACTCGGGTTTATATCTATCTTCTTCATGTCTTCCGTTCTGGGTAAGACCCTTATCTCCATCTGTTCATCTATCTCCATCTCTTTCGAGAAGAGGTTCAAAGCATCCCTATATCTGAGTTTTATAGGACCAAGTTCGAAATTTCCGGTTATCGGGCATGATATATTGTAGCTTATCTCGGTTTTTTCCCCTTCGTCTAGCTCTATTATCTGATGGTCACACCCGTCTGATACTTCTATCAGACCAGGTAGTATATCCTGTATCTCTAAATAGCGTATTTTACCTCCGTTGTTCTCCATCTTTATCGTGATCTCCAGCTCGTCATCCACGTAGACGTCTTTACCGTCCCGCTTTGATTCTCTCTCTATATCGATATCGAATTTTGTAGGAGGGAGAGATCTCACGGCAGCGACCAATATGGACAATGAGAAGATGGTCACAGTAAAATAGACCCAACTGCGGAATAGGTTGCCGAGGACAACACCAGCGACTATCAAAGCAACCAGATATACGAAAGGTCTGTTTTTGGTCGTAATGTTCTCTTTCATATCACTCCCACCTCTGTATGCGATCTATGATCTCAAATATCCATTCTTCATAATCTTCACCTTCGAGTTCCTCTCCAGATACGATTTTCTCCTTTTCTCCGTTATTTTCACCACTCCTCTTATACAATATGAAATCTGAGATCATCTCATCGTTAACTATCTGTCGGAACCTCTCAGGATCCTGTTGTAGTTCTCTTATCTCTTCCTTTGAAAGGTTTCTGTTATCTGCAAGTTTGCTCAAGAAAAGGTCCTTTATCTTCTTCTCCAAATAACCCTGGCTGAGTTCCATATCTTTGAAAGCTCTTCTTACCAGGTCTGAGTTATCTTTGAGCTGGAGATTCACTCTCTTATCGAATTCACCTTCTCTCCTCCAGATGGTCGATTTCTCAGTATTTTCCATCAGCCAATAGATCAGATTGGAGCCTATTACCACAAGTATCAAAAAGGTCAATGTGAATCGGAGCATGCCACTATATAGAACGATACCTATGGTTAGGCCAGCGATGATCAAGCCCATCAAGATGAAGTATAATAAGTCCCCTTCCTCGTTTCCAGGTAAATTCTGCGAACCCGCGGTGTATGCTGACTTAGAGTTATCCATCGAACCTTCCATAATATCTTCACTCCAATTCTTTCCTGAGCTCTTTTAAAGCCATAACGGCTTTTTTTCTCTCTTTTTCACCTAATTTGTAATTACTGTATTGGGCCAATTCGAATACCTCTCTTATCTCAGTGATCTTAGAAGTAGGTACGTCAAGTGTTCTTTTAGCCTGAATTTCAAATTCTCTAGGTGTCATGAATTCAAAGTTCTTTGCACCCATCTCTTCGAGAATCAAGCACATACGCTGGTAACACCTGAGTATGGTGGAATGCACGTCCTTTCCTTCTTTAAGTTCGGTGACGGCTTTATCGACCGTGGAGGACAGTTGATCCTCAAGCTCTTCTTCATCATCTTTTGAAGAGGATCTTAACAAGGGTACGACTCTCTGTACAGTCAAAAAGGCTAAGATGCCACCAACGAGCACGATCAAAAGGAAAGTCCCGAACCCTCCTAATGTGGATTCGATGAACCCGCCCGGGTCGCCGGGTATCAGAGAAGGTGGTTCTCCGTTACTTTCGATCTCTATCGGGATCATCCCTCCACCCGTGCTGATAAATTGTGCTATCAGTAGTATAGCAGTCAGGATAGCGATAGCTCCTAGATAGTACGACATCTCTTCATCTTTAGAGCCTCTCCATAAAGCGAGGGCGGATATCACGATTATAGCAAATATCATCATCGCTGAAAAATCGAAGGCGAACACTATCAAAAAGTACCAGCTGAGGATTATCGCTGAGGTGAGGAACAATATCGGTACCAGAACGGTTTTTCTCCCCCTGATAACAGCAGCGACTACCGTTCCTACAATAGCTATCCAAAAAACAGGCATCAAGTCCACCCCAACACCGCGAACCCCCGTTTCTGCCATGGCTATCGAGGTGTCTATAACGATGCCTATACACCAGGTGGCGAAGAGAAAGAGTATCAGTATTAATCCGGTCAAAGTCTTTCTATCTCTATCCAGTGCACCTACCTCCTAGAGATATGATCTGAAATTATTATATCTTAGGAATCTAGAAGTCAGTTATTAATTTTTTTCTAAAAAGTAACTTAAAACCACCAGATCACACACATATATGAATGGTCAGATCAAAAATTTTTTCAATATCCAAGAAACACCTTGTTCTTCACATGAAGGGGCGACATCGTCCGCAGCTTTTTTAACGTGTTCAGGGGAGTTACCCATAGCGATCCCTTTACCTGCATATCTCAACATGCTCATATCCACCTCGTCGTCACCTATAGCTAGAACTTTATCGATCGGGATATCCAGTTTCTCACAAACCATATCTAGAGCTTTCTTTTTTGATATACCCTTTCGATATAATGTAAGAGTAGTGAATTTTTCTAACCTGTGGTGTCTATCCAAGCGAACTTTTTTAGAAAAATCGGATGCGTATCTCTCGAAGTCCTCGAGTGCATAGGTACCGTTCCTTTGAGAGTGCATCATCAAAGAGAGGGGTGCTCCGTGCTCGAGCGCTTCCAAGTTATCATCTACGATCTCGGTTATCTCATCGAGTTCTTCAAAATAGTGTTCGTTCCTATTCTTCCAAAATTTTTTCTCTCTGAAGATCGTGGTGATCTCATAACCTCTTTCGTCAGTATAAGCAGCCAATGCCTGGGCGATATCTATATCTAAGAAGGCGTTAAATATATCTTCAGAACTCTGATATTCTTTCCATCCACTACCGACGACCCTTGCCCCGTTGTTACATATCAACGGATATCTATCGATATCTAGTTCATTCAATATGAGAGAGGTGGAGTATCTCATCCTAGTAGTGGCCGGTATAACGGGCACGTCGATATCGATGACTTCGGATACAGCTCTTTTATCTTTTCGATGGATCTTTCTATCATCGCATAAAGTCCCGTCAAGATCCACAACTACTGCCTCGAAATCCATCTATCTCAGTACTACATCGAAAGTATAAAATTGTGTCCCTAAAACTCAGATATCAAGGACTTCGAGTTCGTCCCTCACCAAGTTGAACTCCTTCTCATCTATTTTTTCCTGATCCAAAGCTACCAAGAATATACCATCGTGTATCGAAGTCAGGTCCTTGATGGTCTGTATGGCCTGGATGACCTCCTTTGGATCGGTATTTTCAAACAAAAACTCAACACCGTGGAGCATGAATATACCATGCTTTATCTTCAGGAAGCTCGTTGCTATCTTCACGGCTTCATGGCCGAACCTCTCGGGTGTGATGGATTTTACGTCGTCGCTCCCTTCTACATTGCTCAGCCAGAAGGTAGAGAACTTTTGATCTTCTTCTCTAACACCGATCTTCGTCGGGAATATGGTGGTCATACACAGACCGGGCATCCCGCTCTCCTGTACAGCGTCCAAGAATGTGTTGAAGGTCACGGAGGCCTCTTCAGAATCATCTTCGATAAGGTATGACTCGCCTTCTTTCAATAGCTCGAACTCGAACGTTTCCGGTTTCTTCTTTTCATCCTCAGAGATCTGGTCATCTATGTTTTTGTCCCATTTTGAAACTATGAAGTGATCTTCGTTTATCTCAGCGATGTAGTATTCTCCAAGCAGCTCAGTTATTATCCCCGAAACGTATCCTGCGAGGAAATGTTTGTCCTCTATCTTGGAATTGAAAGGACTGACCTTTATCTCGGTATCTTCGACTTCAACTTCTATGTTCGTTATTCCAGAATGTACCGCTGTGAGGACGGCTTTGGTCTTAAGATCGTCCATGTCGCTCTCCTCACCACTGATGCGTACGGTCTCACGGCCCCATTCGGTACCGAGTTTATATATGGCGAAGTCCGCCTCTTTTTGATCACTCATCTCTTCTATAGTCATCCTCAGCCGGTGCACGATCTCTGTCGGCATAGAAACTAATTCGCTCAACTCTTATCACCTTCTTTTATCATATTTCCAAGCGTTATGAAAGCTTCTTCTACATTTTCACCGGTCTTAGCGCTGGTAGAAAAGTGTGAAAAATCGAGACCGGCGTGATCTGCTTTTTCTTCGGCCCATCTCTCCATCTCCTTATCAGGAACCCTTGTGAATTCAGGGTCTTCACCGTAAAGTCTGGTGTGTGATTCGACCATGTCGAGATGGTTTTCTTTGACGAATGCATCGAAATCCGTTCTATCGGATCCATCAAAACCTTTTATAAGGTCATTTTTGTTTCCAAGGATCACCAGCGGGATCTTACCTATGACCTCGAAGACTTCGTCTATCCATTCATCTATACTTTTAAAAGTCTCGTATCTCGTCAGGTCATAAACCAACATCGCCCCGTCGGCTCCTGAATAATTGGTAGAATGGAGATCCTTATTCAACTTCTGCCCGTAGATATCCCAGATCATCATCGTCAAGTCAAGACTTTCTATCTCTTTCTTCTTGACGTTGACACCTATAGTCATCTTATAACTCTCGTCGAACTGCTGTTCGACGAACCTTCTCACTAGGGAAGTTTTACCCACGGCACCGTCTCCTAATAAGAGGATCTTCACTGATCTTCGTGCCATAGTAGTACATTTGAGATATTATATTAATAATTATTGAAGGGATATCTTAACTTTTTTAGAGGTCCTTTTTAGTACCGACGGGTAATTTACTTAAACGAGGAAGTTTTGTTACTAACAAGATGTTTAGTAGAAGAAAGTATATCGCGGTCCTCATATCCGGTGCGATGATCTTATCATTGATGACCGGAGCTATATTGGGGATGCGGACGGAGTCTTATTCCGAAAGAGATGAACTCTCTACAGAGACCGATTCTCTTTCTAGTGGCCCTTGGCCTGCATTCGGAAGGGACAGGGGAAATAGAGGACTGAGTCCTTATGATAGCGGTCATGTTGATGGAACGATCAACTGGACATATGAGACTGACACGTGGCTTTGGTCTTCTCCCGCGATAGGTTCTGAAGGTATGATCTATTTTGGATCACCCGATAACCACTTGTATGCTTTAGATACTGAAGAAGGATATAAAGAATGGAGTTTTGAAGCAGATGGCGGTATCATCTCTTCACCAGCCGTCACTGAAGACGAAACGATCTATTTCGGCACTGATAACAGTGGCCTGTATGCGCTGGATGATGAAGGCGAATTGAAATGGTCATATCCTACAGACGGAGCGATCAACTCATCACCGAACGTTGATGAGGATGGCAACATCTATTTCGGCTCATCTGAAGGTCACCTTTACTCCTTAGATCAGACCGGTGACTTGAATTGGAGAGTTGAACTGGATACATGGGTGTGGTCATCTCCTGCATTAGGAGAGGACGATATCGTTTACGTTGGCTCTGGAGACGGTACCCTCTACGCTATCGATAGAGAAGACGGTTCTGAGGTATGGAACTATTCCACGGAAGGAGATATCTACTCTTCTCCTGCGATTGGAGAGGACGGCACGATCTATTTTGGTTCTTATGACGGTAAACTTTACGCTCTAGATCAAGACGGTTCACTGGAATGGGATCATGAGATCGGATCTAAGATACATCCTTCACCGGTTATAGGTGAAGACGGAACGGTATATATCGGTTCTCACGACGGTACTTTCCACGCCCTCGATGAGGGCGATCTGCTGTGGACTTTTGAAACCTCTGACAGGATAAGTTCATCTGCAGCCATCAGTTCCGACGGCATCATATATTTTGGTTCGGAAGAAGGATCGTTTTACGCATTAGATCCAGATGGTAACGAAAGATGGTCTCACCAAACGGGCGAAAGGGAGTCCGATACTTACGATCTAGGATATTATGAGAGCGGAGGTGCCATTTACTCCTCGCCGGCGATAGGAGAGGACGGAAGGGTATTCATAAATTCGCACGACGGCAATATGTATTCCTTCACCGGTTCTGATGTAGATCTAGATGTAAGTATGGAAAAGTCTAGAGAGGTAGAGATGTCAGTCAGGATCGCTGGAAGATGGGGCAATAAAATCACCGCTTCGGTTCACAGGGATGACGAAGACCTCGGCACCCTCGAAGTGAAAAGAGAGCCGGGTAGACCCCAAGAGGAAAATTTGACATTCAAGTACCAGGAAGATCTAAATCACAGTCTGACCCTTGAATTTGAAGATGAATACAAAGGAGCCAATCCGGTTTGGATAAGATTTAACTCAGGTGATAGAACCACGACTATCTTTGAGGTTTTCACTCACCTCGATGATGATGAAAATGTACGTGATCATGATCTCACAGAAGAGATAGGTGAGATGATCTCCCGTGTCAGAGAGGTCCATTTTTCCGCAAGACTCGAGCCTGGTGGCGATCATGTTTCATCGATCGATTGGGAATTCGGAGACGGCGAGACAGACAGCGGGAAAGACGTGGTCCATACATACAGTTCCGCCGGTGAATACATGGTGAATCTTACAGTCACTTTGGATAACGGTGATCAGATGATCGTACAAGAGATATTGATCATAGAGGGCGAAGAGGACAGATGGTCCTGTATCTACGATCTGATCCAAGATATGCTCGACAAAGATAATCATCCCCGAAATAGAGGGCAAATTCAAATACCCAAATGAGGACTTCATCCGATGGCGATGAAATCATCAGATATCATCGTTTGAATAGGAGATCATCAAAATGCGCATCGATAAGCTGGCTTCGGTCTTGATTATCATCATCCTGGTTACATCTATTTTTATTTCTGTTGTCCCTTCCTCAGGTGATCTGAAAGGCGCGGGTCAGATAGATGAAGCAGGACCATATGCTCCCGACGGTCCGATTCCTGAAGATGGGGAGACCGGTCTTAACACGAGTTTGACTCTATCTGTTTATGTCTCTCATCCTGAAGATCTATCGATGGATGTATCTTTTTATGATGATAGTACTGATTCGTTGATCGGAACCGATACTGAGGTGGCCAGCGGAGAACTGGCATCGGTGCATTGGGATGGTCTAGATCCCGATTCGGATTATCAGTGGTACGCGGTCGCCGATGACGGCGTCGAGACGGAAACAGGAGGTCCGTGGAGTTTTTCTACAGCAGATGTGGATTATGTGAGGATAACCGATAAGCCCGACGGTGAAGTTCTAGGAGGCGGTGATGTTCCACCCGGTCATACTGAATGGGGATATCTATCTGCATATAATCGATCTTCAGGATATGTAGGTAATTTTCAGGGTGGATGGGAAGTCAGCGGTGACGCTGAATTATTAAACATGGAGTGGAGCGATCGAAACGGCATCGAGATGGGAGATACGGCTGGAGACGTCTGGTTAAATGTTACTTATGAAGGTGATCATCAGCATAGTGTAAAATACACCATCTTGACAGATGAGATAGATCAGATACAGATAACTCGCTCTCCCGGTGGGGAAATTCTGAACGATGAAACTGTCCCTGTAGGTGCCCGGAGGAGCGGTTATTCTTCCGCATTCAATGAAACTCACGGATACCTCTACACCTTCGAAGGTGGATGGAGCGCCGAAGGGTCTGATGCTGAACTCCTTGAAGAGACCCCGAACGAGAGAAATGAGATAGACGTTGGCCACGAGGGTGGTTACGTCTGGTTCAATCTCACTTACGAGGATCTGCACGACAGCGTCATGTTCGAAGTGGAGGACCCAGAGATCGATAGTATCGATATCATGGACGAGCCGGGTGGTGAAGGAGACCCTTTCAAAGATAGGTCTATCGAGATCGGTGAAACCGTAGAACTTTTCGCTTCCGCGCACAACGATACATCGGGCTTTGTCGAAGACATAGAAGTCGATTGGGATATCGATCAGGAGGAAGTCGGCGATATAGAATATGAAACTGGTTCAAACACTACATTTAAGGCAGGATCCGAAGGGGTCTGTAACATAACAGCTTCTTACGATGGTTTCGAAGAATCTATCCAGTTCACAGTTTACTATGATGGATCTCCAGAGATCAGAGGGACTATACCTGATATCGAACTTGAAATAGATTTCGGCATCCATGAGATCGATCTGGAGGAGTTCGCTGAAGACGGATATGATGAGATCGGAGATATGAGATGGTATCTTACCGGCCATGACATAGGCGTTATCGAAGTACTGGGAGAGAATCAGACCGGGGATCATGTTCTCACGATCTTGTCTGAAGAAAATACCCGTGCTTCGATGAACGTGACTTATCATCTGGTCAACAGTGTAGGAAATGAAGCATCTCAGAACGCTTGGATCAATATAACTTCCGATCATCAATCCCCGGAATTCAGACGATGCCCCGATCTGAAAGTACACTACGACAAACCCTATGACTTCGATTATTCTCCTTACATAATCTATGATGATGATAGAAAACACGAATTAGAACTGGAGACCGATGATCCAGAACACACCTCAGTAGAAGGATTGACCGTCACTTACGAATATCCTGAAAGCATGATCGACGAAGAAGTCCTCGTAGTGCTTTCGGTTTCAGATGGAGATTCTACTGAAAAGACCGCGATAACCGTAGAGGTCACTTCGAATGATCCTCCAGAGGAGGTCGAGGAATTACCCGATCTCGAGATCGAACAGGGCGAACTCAAAGAGAACGTCTTCGATCTAGATGATTACTTCATGGATCCAGAAGATGAACCACTTTACATGAGTTACGGTTATACCTACCTGAGCATCACCATACACGGAGATAATACAGTCGACGTAGAGGCGGATGTCGATTGGCACGGAGTTGAAAGAGTAACCTTCAGAGCCGAAGACCCAGAAGGAGCTATAATAGAACAGACGATAGAGGTCACTGTTTTACCTGTGAATTTTCCACCGGAGATAAAAGAATTACCGGATCTAGTTGTACATTACGAAGAACCGTACGTTTTCGACCTTCAATATTACATATCTGATCGGGACAACGAGACGCATGAACTAACTATTTCTACGGATAGCCCCGATAACGCGACCGTACGGGGTACCGAACTGATCTTGGAGTATCCTATGGGCACTGGAGATCGTTATCCAAATTACACCGTCGCTCTAGAGGTCTTCGTTTCCGACGGTTTAGAAACGACTTCTCAAGTTACTACCGTCAAGGTTGGTGATCACTATCCACCCGAGTTGGTGATACCTCTCCATGACGTGGCCTTCAAACAGAATGAAAGACTGATAAACGCTTTTGACCTGGACAACCATTTCATGGACAGAGAGGGCTATAACATGTATTATTCTTCTGGTAATGAAAACATAGAAGTCGTCATCCACGATAACAGCTCTGTCGATTTTTATGCTAAGGATAATTGGTATGGTCAGGAACTGATAACTATCAGAGCTGAAAATTCGGCCGGAGCCCTGATGGAAGATTCTTTAGTTGTAACAGTTTTACCTGTGAACACCCCTCCAGAGATTTCGGAATTGCCACTGCAGGAGGGTACCGAAGGTAGGAGCTGGATCTTTGATATAGCTGATTATATATCCGATGTTGATAACGAGACACATGAGCTCGAGGTGGATGTCGAGGATCCCAACGTACACGTGGTCGGGCATAAACTGATATTTGATTATGACGAACCCGGCAGTTACACCATACTCGTAGAAGTCTGTGATGGCTTGGAATCTACGACTGAAGAGATGGAGGTACGGGTCAATCCGGAAGAAGAAGAACACTTTCTTTTCGATAACTTGTCGAGTTTTGTGATGGTCCTACTACCTTTAACTCTAGCCTTGATAGGGACGGGATTCTACGTCAAAAGGAAAGTCTTCACTATAGATGATGTATTCCTGATCCATGACTCCGGTGTGTTGATCAAGCACAAGACGAAAAATTTGAAAGCCGAAAGGGACGAAGAGATACTCGCTGGTATGTTCACCGCTGTCAATAATTTTGTAGGTGATGCTTTCGGTGGCGAAGAAAAAGATACGCTAAAAAGGATGGAATATGGGGATGACAAAGTACTGGTCCACAAGGGAAAAAATGTCATTTTAGCTGTCTTCATCTCTGGTGACGAACCTTCATGGATCCTAGATAGCATGTCCGACCTTGTAGCTGATATAGAAGAAAGATATGAGGGGGATATCGAGGATTGGGATGGAGATGTAGATAGTTTACCGGGTATAGGAGATATGTTGGATGAGATGATAGAGTCAGATGGAAAGTACAATAGAGGGGACTGGGAAGGATGATGAGGTCTAAAAAAACGGATCAGAAAACGTTTTGTGAGTAGTAGAAATGGTTTCTCATATCGTTCGAGCCGGTCCTCTTCTTCCCACCACTTCTATCAGATATGGTGGATTTAGGAAGATCGTATTCCTCTAATATGTCTATCACTCGGTCTTTATCTTTGGTCAGATCAAAGAGTTTTTTCTTATCGAATTTTTTGCTGAGATCTTTGAGTACCTCTTCAGTGTAGAATTTCTGTTCCTTGTTAGGGTTGATGACCGCATACGAGTTCGGGGTCTTCGCTAGATCGAGAAGCCTATCGTTCCTCATCAATCCGTCGACGATCTTTCTGAAGTATTTCCCGTGTTTCAGTCGTTTCATCGTCGGCTTATCGATGTAAGGAAGCATGTCTTTTAAGAATCTGGATAGATTGACCCTGTTCGTATTCTTGTAGGTCTCCCACCTATCACTGTACTCCGACTTGATATACGCTTCTCGTCCTACTTCGTCTCTGATCTCCTTAGACTTCACAAAATAGGGCCGGCATTGTAGTTTCTTCTCTACCTTTTTGACGTCCTTTAGAGAATCGTATTTAAGATGATCGAGTTTCAGATAGTCGGTGTGTTCCTCTGTCCTATGATTGAATTCATCGATAAATTTTCTATTACTGTATCTCTCTATTATAGTTCTATTTATCTCGATCAATTGGAACTCCCGGAGAGTCAGTTCCATAAGTATAACAAACTCACTTTAGTACTTATTTGTTTTGGTGATATATAGCAAAAAATGGTCTTAAATGTAAAGCTGTATGAGAAACATCGATTCAATTTATATATGTGCCTAACTTTATCTAACATATGTTAGGATATCTGTTATGCGAGCTTCATTGAGGTGATCATCATGTCCGAATCCCATTATAGTGAATTCTTTGCGGAGTTCTATGACATACTTCATTCTCATCTTGACGATGTAGAAGCTTACAAAAAGTTAGTTTCAAGATCGGGCGGCGATATATTAGAGCTCGGCAGCGGGACAGGAAGGATATTGATCCCACTTGCTAGAGAGGGTAATAGAGTCACAGGACTGGAAGCCAGCGAAAAAATGTTGAAAGTATGCAGAAAAAAGATGAAAGATGAAACGGATGATACCACCGGTAATATCGATCTTATCCAAGGAGATATAAGAGAGTTTGATCTAGATAAAGGATTCGATATGATCCTTGCGCCCTGCAACCTTGTAAATTATTTAGACACATCTGATCTTAAACGTACACTATCACGGGTAAGATCACATCTATCGGACGAGGGAGTTCTGGTCATAGATAACAGCATACCTGACGTCGAACGGATGGTGGAAAATGATGGAGAAGAACAAGTTTTCGAATATGAGCACCCTGAAAACGGGAGGAAGATCATCGATAGTTTTACCGCCACTTATGATTTCGTTGACCAGATAGAACGGGACAAGATAATCATCTCTGAATATGATGGGGAAAAGAAAACGAGAGAGACCGCGATAGAAGAGACCCTCACTTTTTATTTTCCCAGAGAACTGAAAGTGATCCTGAGATGTCAGGGATTCGAGATCTTGGAGGAAAGAGGGTCATTACATGAAAACGTACCAATAACTGAAGATAGCGAAGAGATGATTTTATTCTGCAGGCCTAGGGATTGATATACCTAGAATAAAAAAAGAAGATAAGTATTTTAGATCACACTCAGGATTTCAACTCTTCAAATACTGCCTCGACGTTTTTTCCGGTCTCGTCGACTATCTCCTGCCAATTCTCGTTGTTCGGCGCTATACCGATCAATCTAGCGACCTGCATGATCGATAGGTGATATACCCTCTGTTTGCCGGGTTCTTCCTCCCATATCACCATATTGCAAGGAAAGAGACCTCCCATCTTCATCGTTTCGTCCAGAGTGCGGTCCGCTATGGCGGGATTGCATGCACCTAAAACGTAATACGGGTCTCTATCCGCGTCCACTTTTTTGTTCAAGAGCTCAGAAGGTGAAAATTCAACCATTATGCCGAAGCCATTGTTCTCGCACGCTTCTCTAACTCGTTCTATAGCTTCTTCATGGCTCATCTTTAAAATTGTCGTCTTCTCCCCGATATCTTCCGATCCCAGTTTATCCGGATCAATCTTCAGCCCCATAAATAACTCTATGCGACTCGTAAGATAAAAAGTCTATGTAGGATCAAAGTCGATCCTCGAGCGGTTGAGCTACTACGGTTTTTTTTCTGTTTTCAAGTTTTAGCTAGCTCGAATTCTATATTAGATAGGTCATCTAGAGATGATGTTTCTTCGTTGTTGGCGATCTCTATACCTACGACTCTCATATCCTCGTCATAATCGAGTATAACGCCGTTTGAAACTTCCTCGCATTCGACTACATCACCTTCTGCCAGTCTAAAATAAAGACTTTCGTTTTCTGTGTCTAATTTAACTCTCATATTATCTCCTCCGTCCGGGTCCGGAATCAAGGTCGGGTTTTA
This sequence comes from Thermoplasmata archaeon, assembly GCA_019594195.1. The sequence continues at coordinate 9,205 of JAFDTP010000006.1, read as the reverse complement.
ATCAATCAGTACTTAGGGTCCTAGATTCGAATCGAAAGGAACTATAAAAAACATGGTGTGATAAATTATCTAGATAATCCGGTTTTTAAATAACCTATCGTAAGATCACTGATGTCTTTGATACCAAAACTATTTAAGCATCAGGATAGGTCCTTATCTAGATGATAAGAAAGGAGGTGAACTAGAATGAAAGGAAGAGTGAAATTCTTCAACGATATGAAGAACTACGGTTTTATCGAGCCAGAAGACGGTGAAGAGGATCTATTCGTCCACCGCAGCGAATTGGAAGATGCGAACTTTCTCCAAGAAGACGATGAAGTCGAATTCGAAATAGGTGAAGGAGAAAGAGGACCTAGAGCTGAAAAAGTCAAGAAAATTTAGATCACCCTTTTTTCCAGCGCATGTTGGTCAAGGTTTTTCTTTTGATTTGCGATCATGGTGTTTATCTGGGTATCATAGGAGATCCATCTTATCGTTCTGAAGGTCAGATACTAAAAATCTTTTACTAGTTTTTTATCTTTTAAAAACAAAACATTTTTTATTTTTGATATACACTCATCGCCTACTATTATCCCTTTCTCATCACGGTGGGATCAGCAAATGTTATAAAATTCGATGCTTTCTGTTGTATCATGGGAAAAGAAACTGTAGATAAAGAAAAAGCATCCGAGTACATCAAGACTGTCAGTGAGCGGATAGCTCTTTTACACCTTTCTTACGCTAAGACCCTTACAGAGGAACTTGGTGAAGATAAGGGAAAAGAACTGGTGGTCGAGGCGATAAAGCGTTACGGTGAATATATCGGGGATGCGAGAAGAGAAGAGATAAAGGAAAAAGGACTGCCCACATCACCTGAAAATTTCAGTCAAGGAGAGTGTCTCAGCATCCCTCCGTTCGGTATGCACACGAAGATAGAAAGAGACGGCGAGAAGATGAAGGCCTATGGTTGTGTCCTTGGACGCTTGTGGAAGCGATATGGAGAGGAAGAGCTGGGGAAGCTTTATTGTTATGTCGATGCAGCTAAATACATGGCCTATAACGAAGATCACGTCCAGACCCACACCAAGGCTTTGTCTGCAGGAGATGAGTTCTGTGAGTTCGAGATCAAACCGTCCACTGAAAAACAGAAGAAGCTCTTTGAAGATGATAGTGAGGACTTTTCAAAAGTGGACGAATACTTGGAGGAAGATTGATATCCTTTCATACAGATAGAAAGAAAAAGTTTAGATAAATCAATCTAGATACCGGAGCGTGTCAGTGAAAAAGATAGATGAACTCCTAGATACTAAAAGATTCCATCTCTTGTTGATAGTTTCTAGTCTGTTCTTGTTTTTTGTAGCTCTCGCAAAAACAGAGATGGGAGCTCCGGAATCTTCGGTCTTCTGGTATGTATCACGGGTGCACTTCACTTTCTGGCCGGGTCTGCTACTGGCGGCATTTTCCATGATACTATCGATCAGAAATAAGCGAACTTACCTAGCATTTATAAGCATCTTGCTGCCAGTATTTTACCTTTATACTTTTCCTAATTTAGCTCACGAAATGATCCCGGTATTCGACGTTTACCATGTCATACCTTCCGTTTTTTCTATAATGGAAACGGGGTCCTGGGATGCAAATGCTATAACTTTTCCGGGATCACACATCTACCAGGCGTCAAGTGTCATAGTACTCGATATTGAACTTTTCACTTATGCGCGGTTGTTCCCAACGCTTCTGGCGTTTTCCATCGTCATCTTCATATATACCATCTCAAGACGGATCTCTGCAAGATGGGCTCCTATAGCACCTCTAGTGTTCCTCTCTCTGAACTGGTACATGGAATACCATCTTGCAAGACAGCCTTTCACCGTTATGTTATGGACGGCCTTTTGGCTGACGCTGTTCTTGTATGTGGAAAAGCACGACTACAGGTTGGGTATCTTGTCAGCGTTCATTCTTTTCGCTTTAGTTCCCTCGCATCCAGGGATGCTAATAATAGTCGGCTTCAATATGGTATTTTTGACGCTTGCCGTTTTTATCTCTTTACGTGATAGTGAGAAAGAATTCTATTTCAAGCCTGTGATCCCTCTTATATTCGTGTTCGTGGCCGCGGCCGGTATTTTTTATACTTTTGTCCCCAGCATAAACAGTTATGTGGATTCCGTGATCGAAGACTTCATGGATAATGGGACCGTAAGATTATCTTTTGGAGGACCTGCTTCGACGAGTATCCAGTACCAGTTCGTCAACAGACTCAGGATGTTAGCAGGGATATTCCAGTCGTTACTCGCGCTGCTGGGTGTTTTAGCTCTATACAGAAAGGTCTCTAAACGCGCACTCTTGATCGGTGGATGGTTCTTCTCAGTAAATCTATGGCTCGTTTATCCCTTCACACACCAGGGGCGTTATATAGAAAGGGCTTTTCTTGCCGCACTGATCCCGGCGTCCGTGCTATCCGTCGCTTTATTGAAATATTACGCTCCTAAAAATCTAGATCTCAGGAACTTTTTGAGGGTCTCAATCGTTGTTATCTTGGTAGCGTTCCTGCTTGTCGTCCCGATCACCAAGAACAGTATCGACGCGATAGAGACCCCGTCGAGATCATCTTATGAGGCGGGAAAATTCATCGAGCGGAATTCAGATGAGAGAGTTCACATAACTGATACTCACGAGGGCATGTTCCGATATATAGAGATGTCAGCAGGTTCAGAAAGGAAGTTTCGATCAAGGGGTACTCATCCTGAAGAACAACCATATGGTTATCCTATCCCCAGGACCGATAGCACGGAGCTCTCGCCTATGATGTTCACCGATTATTTCAACAATTACGTTCAGATAAGGTACGGGAATTCAACTGCCGTCAGAGATATAGAGAGACTTGAAGAGAGGTATTCAAGGACATCTTCAAGGGTTTACGATTCGGGAGGGAGCAGAGTCTATATCAATCCCTGAATTCTGTGAACCATCTTTCTGAAATATCTACACAGTCTCTTAGAGAGAGATATTTCGATGAGGCCGAACCTGTCTTAAATATCTTCACTTCTTTCTCCTTTTCAAATTCCTCACCGATCTCGTTGAACTTATCATCTCTGTATTTGATATCCTTATACTCCTTCCAGACTCTATCTCCGTCTTCGATTATAGGACCTCCTTGGGCCACTTCTTCAGTTCCTGGAGCCCTGTACTCTCCAAGATGAAAGCTCGTATTTCTCTCGTAATCCACTCCTAGAAGTAGTATATCGGCGTCCAACTGGTATAGACGAGCCAGGGGTGAATCTTCCCCGAGAGGAAAGTCCAGTGGATGGTCTTTAGTGATCATATCAGCATCGGGACCTTTTGCGGCGAAGGATACCGTGGGATGTGAGCTTCTGACTACCTTAGATGACTTCCTGAAAACTTCAGGTATCATACCTACGCTCCCGACCGGAGTCATCTCTGTATCAAAAGCAGGCATCTCGGCTCTTATCGTTTCCCACCATGATTCAGGGACCGGGGGATTCTCCCAGCGTGATGGATCGGACAGACCACCGGAAAAAGTGGGCATCACAAGAGTCCCGGGCAATACCACTTCTACCAATGCTTCAACGACCGCTTGAGCTCCTCCACATACCCATCCTAGAGAGCTGAGAGAAGAATGAACGAGTAAGATCTCTGCTCCATCAACTCCTCCATCTAATAGATCTTTTTTCAAACTTTGAACAGTCCTAGGTTCGTCTGTTTTTTCAACGACTTCTCGTTCGCCCATAGATAACATTTAAAAATTCAAGAGATTTAAAACCTTCTAAGAGGATAACTGGGATCGACTCTCGCCCCAGGGTATATGATGAATCCGACTTCAGGGTCTTCCTCGACTGGCTCGAAGATATATCTATCTCCAAAAGACACTTCGACCTTTTCATCGGACTCAAAGGCTCCTAAGGCTTCGTCCATCGGATCTCTTGGGTTGAGAGCCCATACGAGGAAGAGCTGACTATAACGATGATCACCACCAAAACAACAAGGCCGATCTTACGCCATTTAGAAGTGGATAACCGATCTTTGATCCTCTTAAGACCTTTCATCTCATCGTAGAAAATATCTGACCTTTTATAACGTTAACTCTGCTGTAAATCTTTCCGAAATCATTATTAAAGCCTTCGTCCTTCTGTAATCGGGAGATAAGATGACCGATGAAGACATAACTTTGGAGGAATTTATAGAAAAACTGAACTACGATCTGGAGTGGGAGTACGCAGCTGCGATCCAGTACATCCAGCATCAGGCGGTGATTTCCGGTGCCGCTTTCGATAATATCGCAGATGAACTTGCGATCCATGCGAATGAAGAAATACAGCACGCGATACAGATAGCGGATCAGATCGATTACCTGGGAGGAGAACCGAGTGTGAATATTCAAGATATCAGGGTAGACGAAGACGCAGAAACCATGCTCAAACAAGATCTTGAGGGTGAGAGGGACGCTATAGGAAGGTACAAGAAGAGGATAAGGCAGGCAGAGGCACTAGATGAATACGCTACAGCACAGACAATCAGGAACATACTCGTTACAGAACAGGAACACGAGATGGACCTTATGGATGCATTAGATCTATAAAAACACCTTTCCCTTCATTTTTTCAGATCTTTTAAGTAGCTAGAGATCAGAAGTATTATTTTTTGACTACGGCATCATACGAATATAAGAGTCACCATCATGACTAACATACCTAAAAATAGACCGATATTGGAGGTGTGTTCATCCCCGTAATCTCTAGAGATAGGCAGCAGTTCATCGAAGCTTATGAATACCATTATGCCTCCAACGAAGGCCAGTGTGGCGTTCAAGATCGCTTCTGTCAGGAACGGATACAATATCAAAAATCCGATCAAGGCACCCGCCGGTTCAGCTAACCCGGAGAGTAGAGAGTAGCCAAAGCCTTTAGCCCTTGATTTTGTAGAATAAAATATGGGTACAGCGACCGCGATACCCTCCGGTATATTGTGAACTGCGATGGCGATCGCGATGGGTATCCCGAGGGATACGTCAATTAGAGAAACTGTGAACACAGCCATGCCTTCAGGGAAATTGTGGAGGGCTATACCGACAGCTGTCAAAACCCCGGCTTTTTTCAATTTGGATTCGGTCTCGCTGTCGAAAGATGTATCTATCTTTTCTTTGTGGAACGGTTCCGGCTCTGTATCGATGTGCATGTGCGGTATCAACTTGTCTAGAAAGAACATGAACAATATCCCGATAAAGAATGCCAGGTTGGCGAGAAAGAATCCAACTGTCTCCATAGATTCCAGAAGGAGTTCGACCATCGAGATGTATATCATCACTCCGGCGGCGAACCCGAGTAAAGGTGAAAGATAACTGAGCTTCGGTTTGCGGATAAAGAACACGACCAAACCGCCTATACCAGCGGAAAGACCGGCGAAGGTAGTCAGCAAGAAAGCTATCTGTAGATCTGTCAATTTTTCACCATTTCACCATCGATGGTACGGGTTTCTAGGGATCAGTACCCATAGGATAAGATAAAGGAGTATAGCTGTGCCCAGAGACGCTATAGCTATGATAACGGCGATTATCCTTACGATCACAGGGTCGATATTGAAGTATTCGCCTATACCACCGCACACTCCACCGAGGAGCTTATCTCTTCCAGAGCGGTACAATCTTTTGATATTTTGACCTTCTTTCCATCTTTCATCTCCATCATCCATCGTCTCGAAATCTCCTTCTGATCTCATATCTTCATTCGTCATCAGTACTAGATAGAACAATATCATCAAGAGAACAAATATAGTTAAAAGATTTTCGATTATAAATGATATGGACCTATCTATGAGATAGATATCTGGCTCCATCAGGAGGATCAAACGGGCGATGATCCATATCCAGATGGTCAAAGATAGTGATTTGAATACTGGAGATATGTATCTGCTCTTGCGGGGAGATAACTTGGATAAATAAGAGAAATAATTGAACAGTAGTAACAATAAGAAGAAAATCCCTATATGATCTAGGATGAAATCTGCGACCGTAGTGAAAGCCGGAGCTGGGATCCTCCCGCCTAGCCAGTTCAGTATCCAGATCAGCACACCCAATATTATGAGGCCTACTAGACTCCACAGGAATGGACCGGCAAGGCCGAATGGACTTTTATATCTAGATCGAACGCCGCTTTCAAATCTTTCCACGTCCTCACTCAGCCTATCGCCCAAATCCTCCATCTCTTCCCCGAAATCCTCCATCCTTTCTTCTAGGCTCTTAGCCATATACGATCTTTTCATGGTGATCAAAATTTAAAAACTTATCCGTTGTTGATTTTTGCAGTAATATTATATACACATCTAGGAAATCAAGTATATATGGATGAAAGCGGATCAGGAACAGATAGATACCAGGTTTTGATAGTCGAAAATGATTTTGAGATATCTGATCAACTCGAAAGGATCTTAAAAAATAACAAGAGGTTCAATTGTGAGGTGACCACTGTAGCGAAGGGAGAGGTAGGTTTAGATTATATCAATGATCGTGCGTATGATCTCGTCCTATCTGATTACGCTATGGACGATATGGACGGTATCGACTTCTTTAGGAGGCTCGAGCAGGAGAGTTCTTCTCAACCTCTGAAGTTCCTGATAATGGAAGAAGAAGATCCACACTTGGGTGAAAAAGCTATTAGAGATGGTTATATAGACGGTTACATAGAGAATCCCTGGAACAGTCAAGAGGTCAAATACGTAGTTTGTCAGAGATTAGAGCGCATAAAAGTTTTAGATGAAAACGAGCGACTTGATGTTGATAACGTTTCTGAGGCATTAGAAACTGTAAAAAAGTTCCAGGATAAGATAACGGTGGATTCTGAGACATCTACTGAGAAGGAAACTTTGATCTTTGAATTCGGATCTAGTGCTGAATTCAACAAGTTTTCTTTCGAATTGAAGAGGATGAAGAATATCCAGATACTTGATGTTCATATCTTTGAAGATAAATATGTGATAAATGTAGGATTATATCCTAAGTCATACGAAAAGATAAGGTAGGCGTTCGATCATTGCGATTTTTAAAAAAGATTTAAGTAATAAGGCTCGATTAAATCACCGTATGCCGAAGAAAACAGGAGACAAAAAAAGTGAATTGGTCGCCACCCGATTGACACCTCCCCTGAAAAAGGCCGTTGAAAAGGAAGCTAGAAGGGAAGGTCGAGATGTTTCGGAGTGGCTGAGAAATCTGTTGATAGAGGAGTTGAGAGAAAGGAACAGTCTCCCTGACAGGCTCTCTTTAGGAGATCTGGAGGATAATAGATGACTGACAGAGTTTCTACTGGGATAAATAAATTGGATAATTTGATCGGTGGAGGTTTCGTCGAAGGGTCTTTTGTCTTACTCTCAGGTGAACCCGGAAGTGGCAAGACCATGCTCTCGAACACTTTTCTCGGAGAGGGATTGAGGAAGGGCGAGAACTGTATTTATGTTACCTTCGTCGAACCGGAGGAAAAGATCTACGAGTACGGTGAAAATCTGGGTATAGACTACACCAAATACAAGGATGGAGGTAAGTTCAAAGTATTGGACAGACCCGTCGGAGAAGAGATGCACGTTGAGGACTTGACCACCGAGATCGTAGACGAAGTCAACAACATGAACTGTAAGAGACTGGTCATAGATAGTCTATCTGCATGGATACTAGGTTTCCCCGAGGGGCAGAAAAAGAGGAGGCTGGTGAGAACTCTTTCTAGACTTTTAGACAGGATAAACTGTACCTGGATAGGTATAGTCGAGCATACCCCTACCGTTTCAAAGGCTTCTTTTGAGGAATATTTAGCGGATTCCGTACTGTATATGGAGACAAAGTTCAAAGACGACTTCCTGAAGAGAGAATTGAAGATAATGAAGATGAGGGGCAGTGATCACGCGCGAGAAGCCTATAAATACACAATAGATAACAACGGCATCAAGATCGAGGGTCCTAAATCGAAGGCTTCTTGGAGTTGAATAAGGAGATGGGATAACCAATGGATGATGATCTACCAGATGAGATGAAAGTTTTGTTCGTGGACGATGATAAATTACTCCTTACCCAGACGAAGATATTTTTGGAGAAGTCCGATTATAAATTCGACGTTGACACAGCTAGAGATGTTGGAGAAGCTCTTGAGCTCATAAAAGAGATCGAATACGATGCGGTCATATCGGATTACAAGATGCAAAAGCGTGACGGTCTAGACCTTCTCCAGGCGGTCAGAAAGAAAAATGCTGAGATGCCGTTCATAATGTTCACAGGTAAAGGAAATGAAACCGTAGCCCAGGAAGCTCTCAACCTGGGAGCCAACAGATATATCCGGAAGCAGGGAGACGCTCGTTCTCAATACGATAAGCTTGCGGAAGCTCTGGTGGAAGAGATATCGATGTATCGTTCTTGAATCTGTCAAAAATTGATGTTGGAGTGTAAATTCTATGGATGATCCAAAACCAGATGGTAAGAAGGTTCTTTTCGTGGAGGACAATAAGCTGCTCCGTACTCAGACCAGGATAAACTTGGAAAGTTTATCCAAGGATTTTGAGGTCGATACCGCCTCAAATGTAGGAGAAGCCCTGGAACTCATCGAAGAAAAAAAATACGACGCTATTATTTCTGATTATATGATGAAAGAACGTGACGGATTGGATCTATTGAGGGCTGTCAGAGAAAATGATGAGGACCTACCATTCATCATGTTCACCGGTAAGGGAGATGAGACAGTGGCTCAAGAAGCCTTAAATCTTGGAGCGAACAGGTACATAAGAAAAAAAGGTGAGGGAAAGTCACAGTATGATGAACTCGCCGAGGCATTGATAGAGGAGATCTCGGGTTAGTCAACGGTAGATTTTTGTAATAATTTTTTTTATAAAAATTGATTTTACCTTCTTTGCTATATAAGTGTTTACAAGTGTTAATTTCTTGTTATCTTCTTGTCGGATAAAGACGGAACTATTGTTATTGAAAAAGTTTTATATAAATATAGGTATGTACACATTATCGGTGTAACGACATGAGCAAGAACACGAAAAAGAAAAACGCGATTCGGTTCGGTGCGATAGCGATAGCCATATTGATAGTCGGTGGTGCTTTCAGCGTGTGGGCGCTGAGCACACAGGCAGAAGCGACAGCAGGCGTAGGTGAGATACATGTAGATGGTATCGATCCACAAGAAGGAACCGATGCTGCAGGAGATGAAATACTGTTGGAAGACTCAGT
>JAFDTP010000156.1 GCA_019594195.1 Thermoplasmata archaeon | reverse complement strand
TTCACGGTCCTGACCATCTATCTCTATGACGGCTCTAGCCTCTTTAGGTATGGTATTTCTCTTACTCCCTCCTTCGATATCCTGTAATCTCAATGTTTTTACATCGAAATCTTCTTTTTTCTCGTATGCCTCAGAGAGCAGTTCTCCTAATATCTTGTTAGCGTTGGCTCTTCCCTCGCCTATATCAAGCCCTGAATGCCCTCCTTTCAATCCATCGATCTTCATCTCATACAAATTTTCTATCTCGCTTTCTTCGTATTCAACGGATAGTTTCAACCAACTGTCTCCAGATCCGGCGCATCCGATTGTAAAATTTCCAAACTCTTCACTATCTAGATTTATGAGAGTCCTTCCTTCGAAATATCCTGGCTTTATCCCTTTAGCGCCGTCCAAACCTGTTTCTTCACCGACTGTGAACAAGAACTCTAAAGGTCCATGTCTCAATCCTTCGTCTTCCATGATAGCTAAAGAAATAGCTATACCTATGCCGTTGTCTGCACCAAGCGTTGTCCGATCTGCCGTAAGCCAATCATCTTCTTTTTTTACCGGAATAGGATCTTCAGAGAAATCGTGGTCTTTATCGCTGGTTTTTTCGCATACCATATCAAGATGTGACTGAATCACTAATGGAGGTGCGTCTTCGATTTTACCTGGTTTTCTGACCAAAATATTGCCTACCTCATCTACATCCGTCTCGTAACCATGATCTTCAGCGATCGATTTAATATATTCTCGCACAGGACCTTCATTACCGGAGCATCTAGGGATTTTAGATATTTCCAAAAAATGACTCCAAACCTCTTCAGGTTCTAAATTTTCCATAATATCTCTTCTCCTTTTAAAACAAAATTTGATTTGTTTATACCTATTTAAATTTTTGCACATTAAGACATGATTTTAAAAATGCTGTTTGGTTGTTTGGTATTCATATACGTGAGTTTTTCTTTAACAAAACCTAACCTAAAAATGTCAAATTTTTACACAAAAAGCATATATACGTTAGTTTTTAATAATGATGTAAAAAGAGGTGTAAAAATTGTCGATAGATCCGGTCAGTATGAGGATAGTTAAGAATGCGTTAGATTATATATCGGAAGAGATGTTTTGGACAGCGATCAGAACAGCAAAAAGTAGCATTTTGTATGAGACATTCGATTTCGCACCAGCGTTAACTGATAAAGATGGCGATCTGATTTCCATAGGATTAGGTGTTCCGGCCTTCCTTGGTGTGATGCCCTATGTTGCAAAGAATATGATGAGCGATATAGAGGAGTTCGGCCTGGATATGTCTCCTAAGGATATTTTCGTATCAAACGATCCATACAAAGTCGGAACCCATATGAATGATATAGCACTCTCGATGCCGATATACTATGATGACGAAGTCATATCTATCGCCACGATAAAGGCACACGTCAACGATGTGGGAGGTATGAACCCCGGATCTTGGGGTCCTAACGCCGAAGAGATATATCAAGAAGGAGTAAGGATACCGACTTCTCATTTTTACAGAAAGGGAGAATTGAATAAAGAAATTGTGAATGTGATAAAACATAACTCTAGAGTTCCTGACTACGTTTACGGTGATCTTGAAGCTCTGTCGGCGGCCCTTAGATATGCATATAACAGATTGAATGATCTATGTGATAAATACGGTGTAGAAACCGTGGTGCAAGCCATGGAAGATAGAAAGGAAGACGGAAAAGTCATAGCACAAGAAAATCTGAAAGATCTACCAAAAGGTAAATTCCGATCAGAACAAAAAATCCTAAAATATTCTGGAATGGAAGAAGATATAACTTTGAGCGCAGAAGTTGAGATTACTGACAAAAAATTCAAAGTCGATCTGACTGATAATCCCGATCAGGTAAGTGCTCCAATAAATACTTCCTATTCAGGAACCTTCGCTTCTGTAGCCACTATATTCACCGCTTGTACAGATCCACATGTCAATCTAAATCAGGGTTATCTAGAACCGATAGAGATCGATGTACCAAAGGGTTCGATTTTGAACGCAACTCCACCGGCTCCAGTCAGCTGTTATTGGGAGACCATGATCTATGTTTTTGATCTTATATGGAAATCTCTCGCTTCAGAGCTTCCGGATAAATTGACCGCCGGTCACTTCGTTTCTGTTGTTGCAGAAAATATAGGTATGGTCGATCCTAGAGACGATAAATACAAAATATTGGTCGAACCAAATCCCGGAGGATGGGGCGCTGGTATAGATAAAGACGGAGAATCCTGCTTAGTTTCTGCCGGTGACGGTGAGACTTTCATACATCCGGTTGAAGTTCTAGAGCGAGAATACCCGATCAGAGTCGAATGCATGAAACTTAACCAGGAAGACGGTGTAGGACATGGTAAATTCAGAGGTGGATTTGGTATGAGAAAAGATTATCGTATCTTATCAGACGAAGCTAGCTTTACCACTTCGATCAACAGGATAAAATATCCTCCATGGGGAATCGAAGGCGGTGAATACGGATCATGCAATCATATGACTATCATCCGCGACGGCGAAGAGATATGGGATGGCGGAAGAAAACTCAATTATCCGCTTAAAGAAGGAGATATTGTCAGTATACGCAGTGGAGGCGGTGGAGGATGGGGCGATCCGCTCGAGAGAGATACTGAGCTTGTTCTCAGAGATTTCAAAAATGGACTAGTGGACAAGGAAACAGCTAAAGAGAAATACGGCGTGATAATCGATTCGGATGACATCGATATAGATAGAAAGGCGACAGAAAAACTGAGGAAAGACATGAAAGATAAAAGAGGCCCGGCAAAGACGATACCCAAGGTAAAGAAAGTTTGATTTCTCAGAAAGGTGACATCGTTAATATGACCAATAAGCAAAGGATAGATAGATTCAAAAGCGAAATACAGGGGTCTTTCGATGGGGCTTTGATAACCCCTGGTTCCAATCTTTTTTATCTGAGTGGGATGAACCCACGTAATGTGATGGAG
>JAFDTP010000011.1 GCA_019594195.1 Thermoplasmata archaeon | reverse complement strand
GATCCCGATCCCCTGAGAGAAAGCATCGAAAGGTCGATAGAGATACTCGACGAGGCCGAAACCGAGGAAGTGGACGCTTACGATCACCTAGATGCGACCGACAACACGCTTTCTGAACTGGAGATGATCTACGAAGAAGAGGGATGGGAGGAGGAGATGGAACCTTACGTTCACAATTACAGCACTACGCTCGATGGCTACTATGACCTCTTGGACGGGACGATGGAAGTTATAACAGGTATGAGCAGCACCATGCGTTCCGCCGAATTCTTACCCGAACTCATCGATGATATGGCTAGGATGACTGTCAACCTCAGCAGTGAGGAGTTCGATGGCGATGATCTGACAGTCAGGAGGATTAGAGCCAGCAGTGGGATGGGACTGGTGCTGATGGATGATTCCATCGACAGCGATATTAGAGAGGAGGCTCAGGAGGATCTGATAGATCTTACAGACGAGGTCAGTGAAAATTCCGATACGAAAGTTTACGCCTCACAGGTCATGCTGCAGCAGATAAACGACAGCGCGATGAGGAGCATGTATCGATTACTACCTCTCGCATTCGCCTTCGTCGTCGTCGTATTGATGCTGGTATATCGATCGATAATAGAGACTGTGTTAAGTCTTTTATCTCTCACTATCGCGATAGTCTGGACCTTCGGAGCTGGCGTTATTTTAGGGTACAAGTTCAATCCTTTGATAGTGGCTGTTCCGATCCTGCTTACCGGACTCATCATAGACTATGGTCTGCACATGGTCATGAGGTATAGGGAGGAAAAGGCAAAGGACAAGAAACCGTCCTCTGCCACTCGGCTAGCCATAATGACTGTAGGTGGCGCTCTTTTACTCACTACAGTGACCACTGCTATAGGATTCCTTTCCAATGTGTTCAGTGATCTTTTGGTTATAAGACAGTTCGGTATTCTAGCTGCGATAGGCATCTCGTCTAGCCTGATCCTGATGGTGGGATTCTTACCGGCGATCCTCCAGATCGTCGAGGAATGGCGGGGTGAAGATACCGAAAAAACCAAAAAAAGTGAGACTGACGAAGCTGGAAACGAATACATCAGAAAATTTCTATCTATATCTAGCATAATCGCAGATGAAAAGCCCTGGGCGATGATAATCGCTGCGCTCATCATCACCATGGCGGCTGGCTATGGGGCCGCTAATGTCGACACCACTTTCAACATTGAAGACTTTCTACCGGAGGGCGAACCTCAGAGTGAAAATATAGATTACATAAATGCAAATTATAATATAAGTACTTCAACGGTTTATATCCTAGTCGAAGGTGATGTCACCGAAAGAGAATTCCTGTATGCCGTGGATCATGTAGAGTTCAATTCCCTCGATAATCGATATATCATGGAAGAAGAGGGTGTTGATTCACCTCTTTCCGTTCTAAGAGAATACGGTACTGCAACGGTCGGACAGGAGCACTACAATGAAACCATCGTCGACGCGTTCAGGGAGAGCGATACTGAAGGTAACGGTATACCCGATAGAAATATAGAAGAGCTTTACGACCTGTTATATGAAGCTCCGGAGAGCCGTGATTCGATAAGGAACGTTCTCTACAGAGGCGAAGACGGTGATTACCAAGCAGCTGTCCTGACCTTCACCGAGAATGAGGAACTTATCAATAGAGATCTAGATAACGCTGCTGAGATGAAAGAACAACTTGAAGATGATTCTGAGCCGCTGAGGAATGTCGGCTACACTACCAAGGTCACAAGCAGTAATATAATCAGTCAGGAGACTACTGAAGAATTGACCAGTACACAGATACAGTCTCTGACCCTAACTATAATCATAGTTGCATCATTACTCACTCTGATATTTTACTCTTCCAAAAAAACGAAGATATTGGGAATCTTATCTGCCTTCCCGGTCACCCTTGTGACCATATGGATCATCGGGACGATGTACGCTCTCGATGTCCCGTTGAACGTTCTCACAGTCACCATCACCGCTCTAACAGTCGGCATGGGTGTTGATTTCAGCATACACATCGCTCATAGATTTATCGAGGAGATGGAAGAGGGAAAAGACCTTTTCCAGGCATCGCAGGAAACCGTGCTCAATACAGGTTCCGCTCTTTTCGGTTCGGCAGCTACGACCGTAGGTGCCTTCGGAATACTTTCGACTTCCAACATCGTCCCTCTCGCTCAATTCGGATATATAACCGCTATGGCGATCGCTTACAGCTTCATCGTCGCTGTATTCCTGCTCCCATCCACTATGATGATTTGGGCCAAGTTCACAGGTGTGCAAAGCAGACTGGTGGAAGAGAGTGAAAAGGCTGAAAGAAAGAAGAAAGCGGAACTTCCTACTCTCGATAGAAGAGATATCGACCAGGGCAAGAGGAAAGAAAGGCTTCCGACACTTTCATCCAGGAAAACGGAAAGAGAGAATCCAGGCACTGATAGAGATACTAAAAGGGATGATCTTCCGGTCCTAGAGACAAGGAAGACAGAAGATTGATTTTATCAAGATGACGCTGAAGCCTTGTTCAGCTCGGGGATATCGTGTGGTTTCAGCGGTGTTCCACACTCGGGGCACTCCTTCGAATCTATAGGGATTATCTCGCCACAGCTCTCACATACACCTTCTTTGAGTTTCTTTTTTTCACCTTCTTCACCTTTAGAAGTCAGTATTTGTAAGATCAAGAAAGCTATGATCAGGACCAAAACCGCTATAGCTATCCATTCAGTACTCAACTCAAATCCTTCACTCTCGAATTCAGCCGTTATCTCGTGATCATCCGTCATCTCGATAACAGCTAAAGTCGAATCCGGATCGTCAATGGCTTCGATATCGCCGCTCCATCCCGCGAACTCGTAACCGTCCTTAGGTTCAACTTCAAGCACTACTTCAGTTGCGTATTCATGTTCTGACTTCAATTCTACTGGTCGTATTATCTCTCCCTTATCTTCGTCATCTACTTCGACGGAAAGTTCGAAATGTTCTTTCTCGAATTCAGCGGTTATATCGTAATCGTCCTCCATCGTCAATTCCGTCATCCTGGAGCCGGGTGATTTTACATTATCTATATCGCCGGTCCATTCCTTGAATTCGTAATTATCGTCGGCTTCTGCTTCTAAGACCACCTTTTCATCTTGATCAAATCCGAAATCACCTTCCCCCGGCTGTACCACTTTGCCCTCTCCTTCTACATCGATCGATAATTCGTAGTAATCCTCTTCGAATTCCGCGGTTATATCGTAATCGTCTTCCATAACTATCTCAGCTAGTTCCGATTCTGGATCATCTATATTTTCTATGTCTCCGGTCCATTCCACAAAGGTGTGATTCTCTGCTGCTTCGACATCAAGGATCTTTTCCTCTCCGTGTTCGTACTCGAACTCACCCTTACCGGGTCTGCGAACTTCGCCTTCTCCGTCCACCTCTATCGTGAGTGTGTGCTTCTCTTTTTCGAATTCCGCGGTTATATCGTAATCGTCTTCCATGACTATCGTTGTCAGTTCAGATCCTGGTTCCTTTATCTCATCAATATCGCCGGTCCAGCCCAGAAATTCATTGTTTTCATCTGGGTCAGCTTCGATGACGACTTCTTTACCTGTTTCATATTCGAAGTCCCCCTCGCCAGGCTGTATAACTTCGCCGTCACCGTCGGAATCGATCGATAATTCGTAGTAATCTTCTTCGAATTCAGCGGTGATATCGTAATCGTCTTCCATCTCGATAATGGTCAATTCGGAGTCAGTATCTTCTATGTTTTCAGTGTCTCCGGTCCATTCTACAAATGCGTGATCCTCATCGGCCTCTGCTTCTATCACCACACTTTCACCGTGCTCGTATTCGAGATTGACTCCGACAGGTCTTACTATTTCGCCCTCACCATCTACGTCGATCTCTAATTCGTAGGTTTCCTTCTCGAATTCAGCCTCGATGGTGTAATTGTCCTCCATATCCACTTCTGTAGTCTTAGAGTCAGTACTTTGTACATTTTCTATATCGCCGGTCCATTCCACGAATTCGTAATTATCTTCAGCTTCAGCCTCTAGAACAACTGAAGTGCCTTCATCATGTGTTGTCACATCATCTTCTGGCTGGATCACCTCTCCACCTTCAGACGGAGTTACGATAAGGTGGTATTCAGAAGAAGCTTCTGCTGTACCAAATGACATGGTCAAAGCGGCGGTTATTAAGAGGAACGCTAAACATATATGAAATGCTCTTCTGTCGATCATGGATATCATCCTACATCTTCTGTATTTTGTTAACTTGCTGGTATATTTATAAGTTTTTTTTGCCCTTATATATGGCACTGATCGTAGAGATGTCTTACGGGATGGCAAATCAAATTATTAAGAAAATAACAGTAATCAATATTTATCACCCCCATATATGGAGGATAGAGGTCAGAATGGATGGGTAAATACATCGCACTCGTAGGTGAAGACCATCGCAGTGCAGTGAACAGTCTTTGGGCTGTGCTTAGAGAGGGAATCTTCGAACCAGAAGAATTATACATCATCCTTGATGCGCAAAATGGATCGTCAGAACAGATCAAAAACGATGTAAAGGAACTCTTGAAAAACCATGATCTGAACTGCTCGATCGAGATGAACACTTTCTCTGAGATAAACGATGTCAGACGGATGATAGATGGTTCTAGCGAAAATAACAGCGCTCCAATAGCTTTAGACATAAGTGCCGCTTCGAAGCTGACGACGGCGGAAGTACTCATGGGGAAAGGATGTGATCTGTTCGATCATATATTTTACCTGGAAGTCCAGAGTGAAGATAGAGACTTACCTCTGCCTACGATAGAACAGAACAAAATAAGGTTGAACGATCTTCGAGCCGAAGAAACAGAGGTGAAATAGATGGAAGAGATATTCACTCAAAAAGAGCTGACGATTTTTTTGAACAAGATACGCGAAGAAGGGCTCTCCAGTTTTGAAGTCGTAGATCCCTACTTCGAAAACAGACTTCTAAAGATTGAATTGAAAGATGAACTTTACGAGGTTGAACTCACTGGAAACGGTGATTATGAGGTGCCGATCTCTAAAGACGAGTACTGGGATAAAAAAGAGATACCGGGCTTCAAAGAATACAAGGAATGCCTTCTCTCCTCTGGATTTGTAAAATATGAAAATTGGGAGGATTTCAAGACCTGGATCAGATCGCTCTATCAGAGTGAAAAAGATCCCGGCCTTTCCAGCGAATCTGTATTCTTGACGATAGATACCAATCTAGCATATTACCGTTTCATCTCTAGAAAGTTCCCGTTGGAATATGAAGACATGAAGATCAAAGCGGAGGACTTCGATTATATGTTGAGCTCGATAGTAGAGAGTGAGATCGACCATCATATCCGTGATAAATACGATGATTCTGATCTAAAGATGATGGGCATGCATACGGAGATAGGAGATGTGAGATACGAGTTCAGGAACCGCGGCACCTTTGAGACCAGAAAATCAAAATTTGCTACGGAGGAACTAAACTATCTTAGAGGTGAACTCAATTCCGCTAGAGTTAAGGGGAGAGGTTCAAAGACTGATTCCGAGAGGAACGATATATTGATAGTCGAATCGCTGGAAGAGTTCTGCTGGGACAAAAACATCGATGTGGCATTGATCTCCACCGATAGGAATATGGGTAATCATGCGGAAAACGCAGAGATCGCTTTCTTCATTCTAGAGATGCCTCACAGCATCCCGAAAAGAAAAAAGGTCGGTCCGGACATAGTCTTGAATCTACTTCACGACATGGCTTTGATGTACGGCATGATCAAGATACCGGAATTGAGTACCGATCTATTAGGTATATGGGGCGGTAAAACAGACCAGCACTACAGCGATGGATGCGTTAAAGCATGGGTGAATCCCGGCTCTCCTATAGAATCTCAAGTTAAAAGAGAGAAAAAGATATTGAATTCTTTAGAGTCGTTTTGAAGTTTCAATCGAAACGCCACTCTGGTCCCTGATCGGTGTCTTCGACCTCTACGTCCATCTCAGACAAACGATCCCTGATATTATCTGCGCTCTCGTATTCACCCTTTTCCCTCAACTCTTCGCGTATATCCAATAGTAGTTCTATGAAGTCTTCAGGACCTCTTTTATCTTTTGAACTACCTGGTTTTTTCTTCTCAAGTTTCAGTCCAAGAATTTTTCCCAGTTCTTTCAAGGTACTTGCGGCTTCTTCTAAGATAGTTTTTTCGTTGTCCAATTTTTTGTTTATCTTTTTGCTGAATTCTATGAGTTTGCTCATAGCCAACGGCGTATTCAGATCGTCGTCCATGGCTTTCTCGAACTCTTCTTTTATCCAACTGATATCTTGATCCAAGTCGGTTTCGTCTCCGCCTTCGGCTCTTTCCACTTCCTCCAAAGTCCTGTAGAACCTTTTCAGTTTTTTTTGGCTCTCTTTCAAAGATTCGAAACTGAAATCGCTCTGTGACCGATAATGTATACTGGCAAAGAAAACTCTTATCACTTCTGGATCGAAATCTTGGAGGAGATCTGCTATCGTGTAAAAATTACCCTCGCTTTTGGACATCTTTTCGCCCTCAACGGTGATATGTTCACTGTGGAGCCAATAATTGACAGGTTCTTCGTCTATATCCGCCATCGCCATGTTCTGGGCTCTCTCGTTTGGATGGTGTGGAAATATGTGATCGACGCCCCCTGAATGTATATCGAATCTCTCTCCTAAATATTTGGCACCCATCACACTGCATTCTAGGTGCCAGCCGGGATATCCTAGACTCCAGGGTGAAGGCCATTTCATGATATGGGATTGATCTGCCTTGATCCACAGCGCGAAATCGTAGGGGGAGTGTTTTTCTTTTAATTCTTCATCGGAGACCCTTCCACCAGCTCCTGTTTCAAGATCTTCTATTGTCCGCCCACCCAGCTTTGGATAATCGTGGTCTTTCTCGAATTTCTCAACGTCGAAATAGACCGTACCGTTATTCTCGTAAGCGTATCCGTTATCTATTATATCCTTTACCGCTTCGATCATCTCGATCATATGTCCTGTAGCTCTCGGGTTGACATTGTGCCTCTTCATGTTCAATGCGTCCATCTCCCTGTACCACTTCCTCACCTGCTCGGTAACCAATTCCATGGGTTCTAGTTTTCTTTCTCTCGCGGCCTTTTCCACTTTGTCTTCACCCTCATCCGCATCATCGGTAAGGTGACCGACATCGGTTATATTCATCACATGAAATACTTCGTAACCTTTCCACTCTAGGTAACGTTGCAGGATATCCCACGCCGCGTAAGTCTTCGCATTCCCTACGTGCATGTCGTCATAGATGGTCTGACCACAGGAGTACATCCTGACCTTTCCTTCCTCGATCGGTTGGAACTCCTCTTTTTCGTTCTTCAAAGTGTTGTAGAGTTCGAGCGCCATATAATATCACCATTCGTATTAAAACATATCAAAGTTGTGTTTTGATTCAAAGTAGAGAGTATCCCTTCAAAGTTTTAAGGTCGTTCTTGTAGCATTCTCTTATGTCATCCCAACCGAGCCTTAGCATGATCAACCTCTCGAGGCCCAGGCCCCAAGCTATGACCGGGTCATCGATGCCGTGCGGTTCTAGTACTTCTCTCCTGAATAGACCCGCACCGCCCATCTCCAGGTAATCTCCCTTCCACTTCGCGAACACTTCTAAACTGGGTTCGGTAAATGGGAAGTAACCTGGTCTAACTTTCACATCTTCGAAACCCATCTTTCTGTAGAACTCCTTCAGAAGCCCTATCAGCATATTCAAGCTTGCGTTCTCCTCCATGACTATACCTTCGATCTGGACGAACTCAGGTATATGGGTCGCGTCGGCTTTTTCGCTCCTGTAGTTCCAGTCGACTGAAAAGGCTTTCACCGGCGGTTCAGTATTTTTCGAAAGATGTTTTATGCTAGCCACTGTAGTATGTGTTCTAAGGACAGCCTGTTTTGCCTTTTCTTCACTCCACTCGTACTGCCACCCATCAGAGCGAGTATCCCCTCCGTTCTCATGCGTTTCCTTTACACGTTCCATAGCTTCCTTGTTCTCTATACTGACCTTCTCTGGTTCTTCCATGTAAAAAGTGTCCTGAAGATCTCTAGCCGGATGATCCTGTGGAGAAAAGAGGGCGTCGAAATTCCAGAAAGCGGGCTGTATTATATCGTGCTTTATCTCTTTGAAACCCATCTCGATGAATACCCGTCTCACTCTTTCGATCTCTCTTTTCATCGGATGTCTTTTTCCTCCGTATTCCTTGGGTGCGTAGGCTTTCACGTCATAAGGTCTGATCCTGGCTTTTTTCCAAGCGCCGGTCCTCAATATTTCAGGCGTGAGTTGGTTTATCTGGGTCTTCAATTCTATCCCCTTTTCCAACTCCTTTCGGCCCTTTTCTGTCACTCTGACCGTTCTCGTAACCTCTTTATCTTTTTCCAGTATCTCCTTTCTAGACATCAGGTTGTTCACAGTATACTTATCGACTTCATCCTCGGGCAAACTTCCTTCTTTTCCAAGGCGCCTTATCAGTTTTTCGTCTCTACCTTTTTCATTAACGGCGTTCCTTCCCTTTTTAGTTATCTCGAGATATGATTCACCGTCTTCTTTAACGATATTTGCCCATCCCTTGTCTTTGAGCCAACCTAAAGCTATACCTACCTTGTTCTTGTTCAAACCGCTTTCCTTCTGAAGGTCTGCCACACCGACCCTTCCACCTTTCTTGTCTAGAAACTTCAATGCTTTCCTTTCTGGGAGATCGGTTTTGGCCATACTCTTCTTTGCAAGTGAAAAATGATAGGTAACGTCCTCCTCGACTTCTACCATCCCCTTGGATTCCAGCCAGGAGACGGCGTTCATAACTTTTACTTTTTCGTCAAAATCACCCTCTTGGACTATCTCTTCAGGAGATGCGACTCCATTGAGTTCTTCCAGAGCCAGTAAAGTCTTCTTCTCTAGATGGCTCAATTCACCCGACGTTCTTTCAGTTCCTTCGTATTCAGGATTTTCTGACATCTTACATATCCGTAGTACAAACGTATAAATATATGTTTTTGTGAGTGTTTTCCCTATAAGATGATCAGATAGAGCCTTGTGTTTGGATTTAAGAGATAGATTGAAGCCTTTTTTCTCTGAATATTTTTCCCTTCAAAACTTTCGACGTTTGTGACCTCCTCTATCAGAGATCGCTCTCCAGATAGACGGTATCAGAGCCGAACCGAATAAGACCACAATTATGAGTCCTAGTGCTAATAAAGGAGTATATATATCACCCATGGATTCGGGTTCCACCCATATATCCACAGAAAATGTATCGACTATATCTTCAGACCTAAAATCGCTGATATCTTCCATATCCGGTGTACCTCGTACCAAGAGTGCGGTGATATTTTGGTTCCCTCCTTCCGCTTGCCAAAAGAATGGAAAACTATTGTTCCCGGGCGCCAATGAAACCTCTTTTAGGGATATTATCTGATCGATGTTGATCAATATCAGAGACAGATTTCTTTGCTCTTCTGTCCCTTTATTTTCAACAGTGATAGTTATTGTAACGTTCTGATCTTCCCTGGGTTCGTCATCTGAAAATGTCATATCGGTGATATTGAGATCTTCTACAGCCGGTTCATTCACTAGTGTATCCTGTTCTGCTGGAGAAGACCGATCTTCGAGAGAGCTCTCCACCGTCGGGCTGGACAGTATAGCTATCACCACTAGTACGGATAACCACTTGTACAGATCTTTTT
This sequence comes from Thermoplasmata archaeon, assembly GCA_019594195.1. The sequence continues at coordinate 20,407 of JAFDTP010000011.1, read as the reverse complement.
TCCTCATCACTCCATCCTCCTCCTGTTTGCTATAAATACACTCAAGAAGAACAGCACTAGAGTATGCAGTACCATGATAGTCAACCCCATGTAAAAGTCAGGTGAGAACTGTCCGACCTGTCCACCTGGACCCCCGCCTATCGGAGGAACACTTACGAAGACGTCGGTTATCAGACCGGCTGAGTAAGTCAAGATATACCAAGGTTCGACTTCTACCAAGAACTGAAGAACACTCTCTATTATCGGTAGTATCATGATAAGGGAAAAGAAGCCCAACAGCGTAGAGGTTATCTTTCTTTTCAATATGCTGCTGAAAAAGAATATCAAACTCACTGCGCTGGTAGTATAAACAAGGGATATGATGAAAGACTGAAATAGTTCTATAGATAAACCACCGGTCCCGTATATACCGACTATCTCTAATGACGTTGTTAAATAATATATCGAAACTACAGCTAAAGTCGGCAGGAGAGCTCCTATGTACTTTCCTATGAAGATGGTACTATGCCTTTGAGGCGTAGAAAATAAGAGCAGACCCGTTTTCTCTTCGAACTCCCCTACCACTGCGTCGCCTGCAAATAACGAACCCGAGATTATTATCAACAAGTTAACGAAACTAAGGTTCAAGGTGGCAAAACCCTCTGCAGTATCTGGAAAACTGGCCCATATCCTGGGAACTATGTAAAAGATAAGTGGAAGTCCGATCGCCAAGCCGAACGAGATTATCATCCTCTTCATACGAAAATGTTTTTTCAATTCGAAAGAAACGGTGAGACAGGTATTCTTCAGGTCCTCTTTGATATCTTCTTTGACGGTTTTCATCATGCACCACCTCTTTCTCCCATCAAAGAAACGTAAAAATCTTCGAGATCGGACTTCTTCGGGCTATAAGATATTATATCATAGCCTTCTTCTATGACACTTCTCAACATATGTGCTGTTGAGGCTGGATCTCCCTCTTCTTTCGTTATCCTAAATTTCCTCCGGTTTATCTTCTCTATATCTTCTATGATCGAGAGCTCATCCAATCTTCTCAGATCATCCTCAGATAAGTCGTTAAGGAACTCGACCTCGATGAGACGGAACTGCTTCATCATCTGATCTATCATTTCTACTGAATCTCTCTCGACCACCTTTCCATCATAGAGAAATATCACAGAATCACAGACCTTGCTCACTTCGTCCAAGAGGTGTGAACTGAGAAATACGGTAACTTCTTTCTTTTGGAAGCTTTTGATCAGTTCTCGCATCTCTCTGATACCTTCCGGATCCAATCCCAGCACCGGCTCGTCAAGTATCAATATCGACGGTTCGTGAAAGATAGATTTCCCTATTGCCAATCTTCTTTCCATACCAGTGCTAAAAGACTCTATCTTCGAGTGTCTCCAATCAGATAGATTTACCATCTCTAGTACCTCTTCTATACGCTGATCTATCTCCCTTTGCGACATCCGATATACCTTTCCGAAATACGTGAGTACCTCTTGTGGGGTCAAGTAGCCGTAAACGCCAGGGACTCCTATCAGTGAGCCAACATCTTTTAAGGCCTCCTTCGGATATTTATTCACGTCTATGCCGTTGATACAGGCTGTACCAGAAGTAGGTTCTATCAGGTTGGTCAATATCTTGATAGTCGTTGTTTTACCGGCGCCGTTAGGTCCTAGATAACCTACGACTTCACCTTTGTCTATATCGAAAGACACATCGTCGACTGCGATTATATTATCTCCAAATTTCTTAACTAGATTTTCAGTTCTTATTATACAATCATCCATTCTCTCGACCCCAACTCATCCCATGAGCTATGATATACTTATAATATATTTATACTTAAAGTACTTTTTATCGAACCCGGACAGGCGAAATCAAATTTTTCTAGTAATATATAGTGTGATATCTTTTTTCACTTCAAAGTACCGACCGCATCCTCCACTTTTTCGATCAGATCTCCAGCTTTGAAAGAGTCCTTGATGCTTTTTATATCTCCACTCAGCGGACGATCTTTTTCAAGCGGGTCCACTCTTTCTCTTATATGATCATAGGCGACTTTTACTCCCTTTCCAGGAATTTTATCATGATATTCGAGACCTTGGGCTGCGGACATCATCTCTATCGCTACGACGTTTTCGACGTTCTCCAGGACCTCTTTAGCCTGCCTTGCAGATATACTACCCATACTGACGTGGTCTTCCTGACCGGCAGAAGTAGGTATCGAATCCACACTAGCCGGGTGGGAGAGAACTTTGTTCTCCGATACCAGAGATGCGGCCGTATATTGTGCTATCATGAATCCTGAATTCAGACCTTCGTTCTCTGACAAAAACCTAGGCAGACCGCTCTCTTCCTTGTACATCAGTTTATCTGTAGTCCTCTCTGATATGTCACCTATCTCTGATAATGCCGATGCTAGATAGTCGAGAGATAAAGCTATAGGTTGACCGTGAAAGTTGCCTCCTGAGATAACATCACCGTCGGGAAATACAAGAGGATTGTCAGTGGCCGAGTTCATCTCCGTATTCAATATATCTTCTACATAACTCAGGGCGTCTTTGGTCGCGCCGTATACCTGCGGCATACACCTGAGCGTGTAAGGGTCCTGTACCTTGTCGCAGTCCTTGTGAGATTCTATTATCTCACTGTCTGATGTCAATCTATTCAGATTATCTGCACAATCGATCTGACCCTGGTGAGGTCTGATCTGGTGTATCCGATCATCAAAAACCGCATCGGTGCCTTTGAGAGCTTCCAAACTCATAGCACCGGCGATCTGAGCAGCTTTCAAAAGTCTTTTACCGTCGTGAACTGTGAGCGCGCCTATCGCGGTCATTATCTGCGTCCCATTGACCAGAGCGAGACCTTCCTTCGCCTTCAGCTCGATAGGTTCTAGGTCCGCAGATACGAGGGCCTTTTCACCCGATAACCTCTCACCTTCATAGAACGCCTCACCCTCGCCCATCAGGACAAGACTCATGTGTGCTAAAGGAGCGAGATCTCCGGAAGCGCCGACGCTCCCCTGAGAGGGTATAACTGGATGTACTCCCTCGTTCAACATGTCTATCAGTAGACTTATGACCTTCATCCTTATACCGCTGTAACCTTTAGCTAAGGTGTTCGCCCTGAGCAGCATCGTTCCTCTTACGACATCTTTGTCTAACAGATCGCCAACACCGCTGGAATGACTCCTTATCAGATTTTTTTGAAGGTCTTCAGTTTTTTCTTTCTCTATTTTCACGTTAGCAAGGTCGCCGAAACCTGTATTTATGCCGTAAACGTCTTCTTCGCCGTCAAGTTTGTCCTCGACAACATCTCTCGATATCTCTATCTTTTCTCTGCACACTTCTGCCATCTTAACCTCTTCGTGGTTTCGGGAAACCCGATGCACTTCTTCGATGGTCAGATTTTCTCCGTCTATATAAACTGTCATCTATATCACATCATTTTAGGGTCACACCTTCTTGCCCTTGATAATTGCCGGACCTGTCCGAATAAGATCTTTCACTCTTTTCCTCCAGATGATAGAAGACCAATTGCGCGAATGTTTCGCCGATAGGGATCTCTATCTCCTTGTAAGAGTTGAAAGCGCTCAATGTCAAGTTACCTTCGAATCCGGCATCTATCATCCCGAACGAGGATATGACACCTTTTCTAGCCCAGGTAGTCCTTATCCAGAGTTCACCTACTACATCCGGCGGGAACTCCACGTATTCTTCGGTGGAAACGGCAAACCAAGAGTCACCGGGTATAACGGCTATCCGTTCATCCTGGGGTTTCCCCTCTTCAACGACTATCTCATCCACGGTAAGGTCGTAGCCATTCGGGGTGAGGTTCTCTTCCTTAAAATTCTTGATAACGAGTTCACCTTCCTCCATCAGTTTTTTGACCTGAGTATCTGATAGCACCATCTTTTACCGAACTTCTCCTTTAACGAATCATACACCTACAAATATTTATGATTTAGGAGTGGAGCTGGAGGAAAATAGTTATACTTCCGTTCTGTATTTTCCCGCCGATGGCCAATAGTAGAACATTCGAACCTAAAAACTTCATAGTTCTTATGATAGCCGTTGTGATGTGGGGATCTACTTTTCCCGCTATAAAGATAGCCTTAGGAGATATCGAACCTATAACTCTTGGTCTTTTTCGTGCTATTTTTGGATTGGTACCTTTGGCCATCTTTACGATATGGATGATAGGTTTGAAGAGCACCTTAGCGCCACTCAAAGACGGCTTTCCACTCATATTAGGGATCTCTCTAACTCAGTTTTTTCTTCCTTTGGTCTCACAGAACGTTGGTATGACATTGATGGATCCCGAAACCGCTGCCTCGATGAGTTCTCTCCTTCAGGCTACTGCACCGATATTCACTCTCTTCCTGTCGATGATCTTTTTAGGAGAGCATCTCGGTATAAAAAAAGCATCTGGAACGGTCCTCGCCCTTTCGGGTACTTTGATGTTGGTCACAAGAGGAGGTGTGGTCCTGAGCGGAGTCACTTTAGTCGGCAATCTGATGCTTCTAGGTAGTGCAGTCTTTTACGCGCTCGCCGGTCCCTTGGTGAAAAAAGCCCTCGACCGCTATGAACCTTTGAGCATACTATCTTTAGCTCTTTTCATATCCGTGATATTATTCCTACCGGCCACCCTGATATTCGAGGACCCGGGCCATACTTTTTCTATACCCGGTCGTTCATGGCTTTTAGCCATATATCTCGGCTTGTTCGCCAACGGCATAGCCCTCTTGCTTTGGTATTATGTTCTAAGGACCAAAGAGCTATCGAAGCAGATACTCTTCGTTTACCTCATCCCATTCTTCGGCATCATCTTTTCGTACCTCTTCGCGGACGAAACTATAACCATTCAGACATTCCTATTCGGTGCGGTCATCCTGATAGGTATCAGTATCGCTCAGTACGAGAAGAAGAGAACCGGATGATCATTTTCAGATATAATATATAAATCGATCCCCCAATAACTATATATGATCAAATTTTACCCATGACAGCTCATTGAGAGCGTGTAATCATGTTACAGTGGCTGCAATCAAAGATAGCTCTGATAGTAGCGGGTTTGATCCTCATCTCCTCTCTGTCTACTATCTTCTATATACAGGTGTCTTCGATGGAAAGAGATGAACTGAAGGAAAGATGTAGAAAGATATCTGGAGTTATAGAACATATAGATAATATTGATGCTGATCTAGTAAGGAAGAGGATATCTTTTGAAGAGGACTCAAAAGGCATCTTCGTAGATCCTGAGATAAAAAGCGGGTCCTATATGGTCGAGATATCTGAAGATTTCGTTGAGCTGAAAAGCGAGAGCGACTCTGTCAGGAGTGATTTGACGGCGGATATACATCTCTGGGAGCCTGAGGAACTTAACCGTACTGGCGATGTAGATGTTGATGATCTGAACAAGAGAGATTCTCTGACCGAACCTTTGATATTCGAAGCCGGCGAGGGTGATATACTGATAAGGAAGCTCAGACTTTCACATGATAGGTCTTATCGTTCACATATATTTATTTCAAGGGTAGATGATGTTTGAAAGAGATTCTGAATTGAATACAGATGAAAGAGGGGTTATGATCTTCGCTCTGGTCGGGGTCGCGATATTACTCCTGTCGATATATGCCGGAGTATATTTTGCCTCTATAAGGTTGGACGCACAAAGAGACGTCGTCGATCTGGGTTCGATAAATAAAGTGGAAAGGGAAATCGATAGGATCGAAATGGAACTCAATGCGGCTGCTGAAGAGGCTGGCCATCGTGCTGTAGAGATCGTGAAAGGGGAAGTTCTCGATGGATATATCACACATGATCTGAAGGAGAAGATATCCCGAGAGTCGGCTCGAATATTTGAGGATCATTTCGAGGAACACTATTCAGGTATGATGGAGATAGGTGGATTGGATGTAGAACTGACCATCAGGCCACTAGGAGAGGGCCAAGAAAATATAGAACTTATCCCGCTTTACATCGAAGATGAATCGAAAGAAAGGAGAAGGAAGATACCTGGTTTTTTCACCGTCAACAGGACGATCTATGCTCATGTAGAGGATCCGTCTCTAGGTATGATCTCCACTAGAAGGTTAGATATAAACAGAGAGGTAAGAACCGATATATTCGTGATCGCGGAGAGAGCGAGGCATTTTGATCCGATGGAGATCAGGAAAAATGTGGACAGCATGATGTCTGCATATATGGATGCCAAGATATTCAGTGGTAGTATCGAGAAGGACATAGGTTTCAAAGAAGACTTCAGCGAAACTTTTCCCACAGATTGGCAGGAAGCTTATGCGGATGGGATTGAAAGGAACGATAATGATGAAAGAGAAGAGCCCTGGATCGAAAATTCGACCGGCTTCATAGAAGGTTTCGAAAGAGATATCGGTGAACTTGAATCCAGTGACTTGCTCTCTGAAAAAGAATTGGTTTCGACCGTCGAGTTGGCCGTTCTCATAGAGCAGATGAGGGTCTTCCGATCGTACGATGAGTCCCTGATCTCTAGTGTTTCAGAGTATTTCGATGTTGACGAAAGCGAAATCACAGAACTGATCGGAGAAGGAGAGCATAACAGGCTCAATTTGCAGAGGCTGATATTGACCCTATATCAGGAAAAGGGCGTTCTTCCCGAGAAAGTATTCTATCCGGGTCTTTTTTTAGAGGCACATCTTGAAGATGACTTACTGAGCTTTATAGATGATGATGAACGATGGACAGAGATCACCTTCGGCATGATGGATCATCTCGTGAGCGGGGGTGTTGATGGAGAAGACAGTTGGGACTACGAAAACTTCGAAAAAAATGTCGAATCCATAGAGGATCTAGGTGCAGGGCATAGTTATCTTAGAGTCCTTTTCAGCATGTACTCCAACACAATGGAGGATGTGCTGCGGAGCTTCAATGTGGATTGTGAAGAAGCCGAGGTATTTGTTTTCGAGGAGATGAAAAAGATCGGCCCGATACCGTGGATGGAAGATATCGAGATAATAGGTGAGAGAGGAGTCGAAGAGATCATCAGATCCATATTATACAGAGGGGAGAATCTTTCGATGTCATTCGGCTTCGAAGGGGGCAACTACGAAGAGACAGTTTACCCCTTTTACTACATGTATTTTTTCAATGATTGGGGATACGACCTGGATGATCCAAAAGAAGAAGACCCTATCGATAAGATAGATACTGAAGGTATAGAAAGAGGCGTAGAGGACAAGATAAGGTCAGAGATAAGGGGCAGGGCAGAAGACTATCAGGGGATAAAGAATTCATCTTACTCTAGAGTGGATGAGATGATTTCTGATTTCGCTGAAAACGACTGGTACCGACCAGAAAATGAAACCCAAGATAGGGTTTGGGATAGGTTGAACGACACTCTAGACCCTTTATCTGATCTTTCTGAATCAGAATTGTTCACTCTTGATGGAGATGAACCTCCTTATGTCAGTGATGAAATCGATGTATATCACCCGGAATTAGAAGAGAAGATCGAAGAGGTCAAGACGGTCAAGTCCGGGCTGGATGAAGAATGTAAGGAGTATACGGAAAAAATACTAGAACTGGAAACTAACTACACCGGCGTAAAGTGGAGATATGAGGTCTACGACCATCTTTACGGTTCTGAAGAAGACTTCTTAAATCTTACTGACAGGCTGCTGACCTCATCGGCTGAGGAGATCTCTTATCCCTATAACTGGTCCTTGAAGGAGTACAGTTTGGAGGATCATATCGATCCCTCTCGAAAAACGGACCAGTCGATAGGTCAAAGGGCACTCGGTGATTTTACCGATGAAGTTATCCGAAACTGGGAATCCCCCACACCTATGGATTACAGCCGTCCTAGATCTCTTTTCAGATTGATAAATCAGAACCTCGATGATCTCAAAGACTTCGATGAAGATATCGGAAAGAACAGACTTGGATCTATCCTTCTTGGAGAAGGTGATCCCTATTCCGACAACCTCGAACAGGAGGATCTTTCAACTTCTGAAGTCGAGTTGGTAGCAGGACCGGTCAGCTCGGATAACCGTTTGGAGGTGGACGAGTGGTTTCTAGTAGGATCTTTAGATCGGACTATAAACGGTCTAGAAGATATTTTAGGAGAGATGGAAAAAGTTGCTGAAGATATGACCGATGAAGATATACGAGATGAACCCTTTTCTGATTATTCGGACGCTAGTTTTTACAAGACCGCTGGCAGAGTTATCAGCCCGTTGATAGAAACCATGGAAGATTACATAGATTCGGTACGATCTTCAGAGGCTCCATCCGGTCGTCCTATCAAAATAGGCGAGAACGCTTACAGAAGGGCCCCGATCATATCTATGCCCAGGGAGGAACTGACACTTTATAGAAGTCCAGAGCCTGGAAAAGATGATACATCATATTCTTTAGATATCGATATAGATCCCACTCATAAGGATGATTTTGTAGAAGTGCATGACATGGAAGTGACGACCACTAGAGTTTATAGAGGAGATATCGATGATGCATATGAGTGGGTGAACCCATTTTCTGAAAGATCGGGAGACCAGTATAGAACCCTATTTTTCATGGATTATTCAACGACTGGTTTAGAACTACAAGTCGGTACTGATGAGAGCGCTCCCCTTGGTCCCCAAAGGTCCGCTGGATCGAAGCTGAATTTGGATATCGAAAAGCATCGACATAAAGGTCTAGCGGAGGTCATCTCTCCTCTTCCACTGCTTGATAGAAGGTACGCCTTTAGATCACCTTCTTCTTCAGAGATAGAAGATATCAGTCTAGACGCTAACGTGCTGAGCCACTCAAAAGATGGTCTCAGAGTGGATCTAGAATTTCCTGAAGGCACCGATTTCGATGAGGAAAAGATACTCTTAGAGGCCCTGATAAGAGACGATCTATCTTACACCGCTGCTGCACAAAGAGGAAAGCTAGCGAATCTTGATCATCTTTTTAACGAAGAGATAGAAGAGGACCCCCATCAAAGGGTTTTAGCTAGAAGATGGGTTGAAACAGAGGAGATAGAGAAGGGCGGAGTAGATCTAGAGTTAGATGAAATAGATATACCTGAAGATGAGGATCTTCGAGGACATATCTCGGTGAGATTAAGGTCCGGTATCGAAGTCTCCTACATGAAAGAGAGGCGAGGACTCGAGCAATCTTCTTCACAGAGCGATAACTTCACGCCGGTACCTTTGATCTCTAGCATTGAACAGGGCTTTGTCTTTGAAGACGGGCGTGAGAAGATCGATGTATTCAGATTCGGTAAAGGGCTTGATTCTTTACACGACTACGATCTTATAGACGACATCCCTGAAGACTCCTGGATAATCCAAAAGAACGGTTTAGATCACTTGGTCGAGTTCGGAGACGATCTGAAGACGCGGGAAGTACTATCTGGTGTTTATAGAGGACCTTTTGAAGACCATCCGATAAGCGATGTCTCTATAGACCACGTGACTGAACTGCATGGGGTGTGTAAAAGATTGGTCTCTTTACCGGACAGTCCTTACGGGCGCCTACTTGAAACCGAGCTTTTGCCCGTTCACACAAGTATCGAGACGCGTGAGGATAGTAAGATACCTGAAGGCGTGATATCTTTCACCGAAGAGATCGATGACGGTACCTGGGATGTACTACGAAAAGAGGTCATAGATGATCGGGATATATTGAGGGATCAAGATGCTCAGTACCTCTATCGAGAGATAGGCAAGTATCACGGAGAGATGAGGGCGGATAATTCTTTCAGAAGTACTAGGGAGTCGATCGTAGATACTGGTACATCAAGCATATCTAACTTCACTTTCAGAACTGACGGTCTAGACATATTGAAGGACGCGGATACGATAGATGAGTTTTCTGAAGCATCACGATCTGATAGACGAGATATCTTTTCAGCTTCATGCTATACTCCTGATAGGTTAGAAACAGTAGAAGATCTTGCGGATGATCGTTTCGATCTAGGACCTGTAGCAAATAGTGTTGATCTGATAGGCGAGCAAAGAAGCCGTGATATCCTAGATTGGCTCTTAGAAAATCGCGAAGTAGATCACTCAGATGAACTGACCGCCTTTTTGTCCTTTGAAGAAGACCTTGTCAAACATCTTCCCGAGAGGATGGGAGTTGATGAGTACTATGAAGCATTGGGTGAACTCGATGACTCCCTAGACAACGAAAACTTTGTAGAAGCTAGAAGGATGAATATCAAAGATCTTGCGGATATAGAGTCGTTGAGAGATCTCCTTCAGGATTTTGAAGAGAAAACACTTCTAGCTGCCGCAGGGCTCGGCATCAGGCCTTCTGCTGCAGACCATCTCATCGATGAAAAATCACTAGAACTCGACGTTTTATTGAGGTCGATGGAAAAGTTTGTAGGTTCTCCTCGATACCGAAGTTTTGTCGAGGAGTTGAATTCTAGAGATTTCGAGCGTGTTCCATCTTATTATACAGCTGGAAATGCCGATGTATATTCAGCTCATTGGTTACCATATGGAGACGATGATCTAGTATTGGAACTCAACGGGAGGATAGTTCACGCCGAGATAGCCTCTGTAGATTCGATGCCAGGATTGTATGATTTTGTTGACGGAGTATTGGAAAGAGCCGTCGAGATGGATCTCTTTGAAAGGGTCGAATTGATAGTTCATGTACCTGAATTCACTCCCAACGATGAAGAGATTCAGGAGATCCTTGAATTCATAGAAAGTAAATCCAAAGAATACGATCCCGGGTACTCGAACATTTCATCAGTATCTCTGATTTTTCACGACGAGTCGGTGGAGGCGGATTATTTTCATCTTTGAGATCAACGCCATATGTAGAGGGTCACGTTCACCGTTTCATCCCCTATAACCGTGGTAGAAGTCGAGGCTCCTCTCTCTGCAGGAAGATCATCAGCACTCCCGATATCCGGAACATCAGAGATGAAAAATCGTCCGTCTTGAAAAGAAGATTCTACGGCGAAATGATAGTGGCCTATATCTCGGGCACATATGTTATATATATATTTTATATCGTCTTCAAGTCTAGACAGATCGTATCTGATGTCCTCATTCACGGTCCTTTCGTTGTCGAGATAGAGGTATTCTTTCAATGCTCTTTCCACCGTGACATTTTCGATTTCAACTATCGAGTCCTCATCACCGCTTTCGTTAGTGAAACCGGTCTTCTCGATCGTGGTTACCAAGGAAGTGGACTGAACATCTTCGACCATCTCTTTTCTCGACTCGGTGGATCTAAGGTCTTTCTCACCCGAAAGTGCTCCCCCGAACGAGTGCAATAAAAACATGCTCGCCAACAAGATGAGGACTGCGAATATGACTCCGTCTATTATCGAAAGCACCCCGCTTTTTTCTTTCCTCAGACATCTCAGCTTCCCCATACCTTCACCTCAAGTCTTCCTATCTGAGAAACGCCCTGCTGATCGACGAGAGATATCGGAGTCGTATAAGTACTGACCGTCAGATCTCTATCTTCGTTCTCTCCAGGTGGCTGAGATCCGAAACTCTTTTCGAACTCTCCATCATACTTTTCGATCAGTATCCAATACTCGTGATCAGATCTATATCCGATAAAAGACTCGACCTTTTCTTCCTCCAACCTCTCTAAACTTTCCAAAGAAAAACCCACGGGCTTTTCGTCAGCTTGTATATCTTCGAAGTTCTGTAGTTTGTTTTTTAGATATATGCACTCCTCGTTCAATCCCATGGCCTCTCTTTCATCGCTCAAAGGAACGTGAGCGTGATAAATGGATGTGATAAAGACTGCGGTCACAGCCAAAACCAATAGTAGTATCGGTAGATCGATCATGAAACCTCCGACACCTTCTTGCTGTGAATCTAAACTCTTTCGGATCATAACATCGCTTGTTGAGAAATCGGAAAGGACGGGAAGTTAAATTTTTTTCGTTTCGATTGTTCGATGAAATTAAGTTAATGGAAAATTTTTTAATAACGGCTATAATCGAAGATAGCCGAGTACTATGAAATGCAGGGCGAGAAAGAGATTGAATCGAGACGAGAGAGCTCTTGAAGGGCTGCCTCTCCAGCTTTTGATAATCGCCGTGGTCATCTCATTAGGATTACCTATCGTTTACAGCGCTTTGAGTAGTTATGATTCCAACAGGTTGATGAAGGAGATGGACGGTCATGCGGTCATGGTTGGAGAAAAGGCAAGACAGTTATATTCGCACGGAGAGGGCAACACTGACACTATAACACTGACGATAGAGGACGGGATATTCCACCAGGTAGAGTTTTTAGAGATCACGAATGCGACATTCAAAAATCAGATACAGTGGAGTATCAGTGAAGGGTACGATGGAAGACATCATATCGATGGACGAGTCTCTTTGATATCTGACGATACACCTCTCCGGCTGGGAACCGGGGAACATAGGTTGAGATTGGAATGCGTATCTGGAAATATCACGGAATCCGATGATGAGATGTTATACGTAGAAGTTACCGCGCTTTAAAAGGTCTCACACTCTCAGAAAAGTTTTTTAAAAGGAAAGAGCCATCTCTTTCCATGCGAGAAGACATGCTAGGGGACTTCAAAGAGTGCGCATCCAAGGTCTCGGATGCGATGGAAAAAAACCGTTTGGGTAGGGGAAAAAAGGTCGGAAAGGGCGCAGACGGCACACCTACGAAACAGGTGGACCATGTTGCAGAAAAGACCGCCTTTGATCATCTTTTAGAGAACACTGATGCTTCTATATTGAGTGAAGAGAAAGGGTTGGTAGAAAGAGATGGTGAAGGATACATAGTGATGGATCCTGTCGACGGGACCAATAACGCCATCCTCGGCATACCTTTCTACTGCATCTCTCTAGCCTATACTCCTGATACTCTATCTGAAGTCGAGGTAGGATACGTTAAGAACCTATACACCGGTGACGAGTATTCTGCGGTGAGAGGACAGGGCAGTTTCAAAAACGGGGTGAAAATAGAAGAACCTGTCGAAACTGCAGATAATACCTTCTGTATCTATCTCGGTAGGAACGCAACTCCGAAGAGTAATGAGCTTGCTACGAGGGCCCAGAGGGTCCGATCTTTAGGTTCCGCTGCACTCTCTTTATGCATGGTCGCCGAAGGCGTATTTGACTTATTCTATCATCGCACCCCGGGTGAGAAAAAAAGCTTGAGGATAACAGATATAGCCGCGGCTACATTGTTCTTAAGAGAGGTCGGTGGTGAAGTATATAGGGATAAAGGAGAAGTTCTAGATATGGATATCAGTCCCACTGAAAGAAAGGACCTTATCGCCTATCGTGATGAAGATATAAGGGAGGAATTACCGTGAGCTTGACCTTCGGCGTTTACGGTCTAGCTAAACCTGAAGTGATAGAGAAGTTGGGATCCCTACTTGATCATCAGGTGGTTGAAGAGATATATTTCGAACACTCTTTAGCGAAACAGATGGGCGTTGAAAGTTATACCCTGAACGAGATGAAAGATCACGATATCGATTTCGTTATCAGCATAGGCGGCGATGGTACGCTTCTTAAACTCATGCAGGAGGTAGATGTTCCCGCGTTTGGAGTCAATACCGGTACGGTGGGATTCCTGACCACTTCAGAGATAGAAGGTTTGAAAAGAGCTCTAGAACGTATAGACGAAGGAGATTATTTTTTGGATCATAGGATGAAAGTCGATGTCTTTTTGAACGGAGATAAAAAAGGAGAGTGCGTGAATGAGGTAGTGGTTCACAGTGACAAGATAGCTAAATTGAGGAAGATCGAGGTCCTACACGACGGTGTTGAGATAGACAGGTTCAGAGGCGATGGCGTCATCATCGCTACACCAACCGGTTCGACTTCCTACGCTCTTAGTGCAGGCGGACCTATAATCAACCCCGGGATCGATGTACTTATGTCCGTACCGATCGCCTCGTTCGATCTAGACGCTAAACCTCACGTTTTGCCCGCCGACGGTCCTGTAGAGATAGAATTGTTAGATGAAGAAAAGACCTGTCTCATGGTCATGGACGGACAAAAAGAATGTATTGTGGATCATGACGATCTGATAGAGGTTGAAAAAAGTGATAAGACCGCACGGTTCATACGTTTTGAAGATGACTTCTACAGTAAGGTCAAGAAAAAATTGGTGAAAAGATGAGTCTGTTCGGTAGGAAGGAAATAAAAGGCATAACAGAACGCGTTCTAAAGATGATCGGCGAGAGCGCTAAAGACGCGCACCCGGACGAATTCGCCGCAGGCATGAGGGAAATAGACGGCGTGATATCAGAGTTGATCTTGGTGCCGGGTACGATATCTGGGCCTGTGAGTGCCATAATGAGACTGAACAACCTTCCTGTCGATTACTCGATAGTCGGAGTCGTCCATACCCATCCTAACGGTAATTGTTCTCCCTCTCAGAGAGATCTGACCATGTTCGGAAGGTACGGGAGGATACATGTGATAATGTCATATCCTTACGATCTTGACTCTTGGCAGGCTTACGATTCTACCGGTAAGAAGGTAGACCTAGATATCATCGGTTGAGTATCGATCGATAGACCTCTTCTATGTCTTTAGCTACTTTTTCCCAGGTGAATTTTTCTACTACTCTCTCCCTGCCGTTACGGCCCATCCTTTCGGCCATCTCAGGATTTTCGAGTAGCGTCCTTATTTTTCCCGCTAGATCTTCTGAGTTCATCGGCTCGGCTAGGAGCCCGTGTTTTCCTTCGACGATGACCTCTCTCACCCCGGGGATATCAGAAACGATCACAGGTACGCATGAAGCCATGGCTTCGAGCGCCACTATACCGAAAGCTTCAAGCCTAGAAACTGAGGGGAGAATAAATACATCTGTAGCCGCGTAATAATCTGGAAGATCTTTATTGGGCACACGACCGGCGAACATCACCATGTCTTCCAGTCCCTCTCTTTCGATTATATCTTCGAGTTCTTCCCTGAAATCACCTGTGCCGACCAGCATGAATTGAACGTCCCGGTCATTTAGATGTTTTGCCGACCTGACGAAGTACTCTAGTCCCTTGTGATAGACTATCCTTCCAACGTAAGTTATCAGCTTCTTATCACCTATTCCGAGCTCTTCTCTTACCCATCCACCGTCATTAGATGGATGAAAACGCTCAGTATCTACAGCATTAGGTATGATGTCCGCGTCCTGGTGCCATACAGCTTTCGAGGTGGCTCCGTATGAAGTCGTCGTGGTTATTATCTTGTCCGACTTATTGACGGTATAAGTTCCTAGGGTCCTCTCGTAAAGATTTACCAGCAGAGGACCGAATGCATGGGGTATCTCAAGATCACAGTGATAGGTGAGTAGGAAAGGTACGTCTTTTTTCTTTGCAGCCCTGACTCCCAGGAAGGACATGATAGGTGGAGGAGAATGGCTGTGTAGTATGTCATAATCTTCTTTTAAAAGTACATCGCTTATACCCGGAACTATAGGAGTGGAAAGGAAGATAGTCAAAGGTTCAACTCTCTTGACCGGGACTCCCTCGACTACATCCTCTTCTTCAGTATCATCGAGTTTAGTGGTCACAACGAATACCTCGTGACCCATATCGATAAGTTTTTTAGATAATTCGAGGACATGGGACTCTACGCCTCCTAGATGCGGATAGAAATAGGGGGTGAGTTGAGCTATCTTCATTGTATCTTACTTCCTTGATCGATCTCGCCTTTCGCTACGGCACCGGGTCCTATGAAACTATTTCCCCAGATCACTGTACCGGGATCTATCATGCTGTTTATCCCTGTCTTGACTTCGTCACCCATGATCACGCCTAACTTCCTCCTACCGGATCTGACCTTTTCCTCTCTATGGATCACTGGGATCTCTTTTCCGTCCAACCTCAGGTTTGCGACTTTAGTCCCAGAACCGAAGTTGCAGTCCTCTCCTATGACGCTGTCTCCGATATAATTGTGGTGAGGTACGTTGGTACCTTTCATTATTATGCTGTTCTTGACTTCTGATGCCGCGCCGACCTTGCAGTTCTCTCCTATATGAGTCGCGGGTCTGATATAGCAGTTCGGTCCTATTTCGGCACCCTCGCCTATGAAGACTGGGCCTATGATATAGGCACCTTCTCTCACGGTGGCGTTTTTCGAGATGTGGACTGTTCCTTCGAAATGTACGTTTTCTTCCACATCACCTTCGATGTTTTTTTTCAACTCGTCTTCCATGATCTTCTCGTTGGTGGAGATCAATTCCCATGGTCTGCTGAGCTCGTGCCATTCATCCTTTGATATCTCGAATCCCTTCAATCCTTCACGCTCGATCAATTTTTTCAGCGAGTCGGTTATCTCGTATTCGCCTCTAGAGGACTTTTCAGTATCCTCTATAACTTCGAAGATCCGTTTGTCGAAGCCGTAAAGGCCGGCGTTGATGAAATCGCTCTCTGGTTCATCCGGTTTTTCAATCAAGTCGACAACATCTTCACCTTCAGTCATCAACACGCCGTAGCTCTCGGGGTCTTCAACCCTTGACATGCCTATGATAGGAGAGTCACTTTCGGAAAAGAAATCGATGAAATCGTGCAGCGTATCCTTTGGTATGATAACATCGCCGTTCATACAGATGAACTCGTCCTCTACGTGTTTTTTGGCATGGTCGATCGCATCGGCTGTTCCGAGGAGTTCTGTCTGCCGGACATAGCTTATCTTCGTTCCCTTGGAGACTATATTTTCTTTTATCTCCTCTCTCTTCCAGCCGACCAGTATTATGATCTCATCGACTTTATCTTCTATATTATCGACCAAGTGCTGCAGTATCGGTTTTCCTCCGACCGGAAGCATGGGTTTTGGTTTGTTGACGGTAAGAGGTCTCATCCTGGTGCCCTTCCCCGCTGCTAAGATGAATGCCTTCATCATATCTCCTCCAGATGTGATCTTATATCCTCTTTTAATTTTTGCATCATATCTTCGAGTCCATCCTGACTCTTGCTCTCCACGGTCATCCTGATCTTAGGTTCAGTACCTGAAGCTCGTATCAGCCCCCAGCCCTTCTCTTCTTCGAACCTTATACCGTCTATGAAGTTCAATCCTTCTTCGCTGTAGTGTTCCTTGTAGTCTTGGATCAGCCGATCCATGATCTCTTTTTTGTCTTCGACTTCTATCGATTCTTTTCTTCTCGGATAAGATGGCAGTTCGTTCACTTTTTGGACGATATCTATCTTTTCACAGAGATCGGTGAGTAGGGCAGCGGCATAAATACCGTCGGGTCCAAGACTCATCTCCGGGAATATCCAGGTTCCAGAAGGTTCGCCTCCAAAGTCCGCGTCTTTCTCTTTGACCATCTCTGAGACGAACACGTCTCCTACCTTTGATCGGAAAGTTTCGTCTGCCAGTTCGTCGATCACCATCGAGGAGTTGACCGGAACAACTACGGACTCCGAGTACATCTCAGAAAAAAGGGCCAAAAGTTCGTCTCCTCCGAGATACCTACCCGTTCTATCGAAAGCCACCATCCTGTCCGCGTCTCCGTCGTGGGCTATACCTAGGTCCGCGTCAGATCTTTCAACGAGTTTTTGAAGGTCCTTAAGGTTCTCTTCAACCGGTTCTGAAGCGTGAGCTGGAAATGTCCCGTCGGGCTGTGCGTTCAAAGTCACCACTTCGCATCCCATCTCCTTTAATAGGTATGGGGTAACGACGCTTCCGGCGCCGTTAGCACAATCGATTATGACTTTCGAGTCGTGTTTTTTTCCGACGAGTCCCAAAATATCTTTCATGTGTTCCTCGACCGCTTTTAGATAAGTTCCTCCTTCACCGACTTCTTCCCAGGACGAAAGAGACGATCTGGACTCTATCCTATCTTCTATCTCTTTCATCTGTTCCGTGTCGAATGAACTACCGTCTGGATTCCAGAGTTTGATACCGTTATCGGGTGCGGGATTGTGAGATGCGGTGATCATCACTCCATAGTCGAAATGTTGGGTCTGATGGGCGAGAGTAGATGTAGGGACGAGTCCGGCATCTTTGACATCTGCGCCGGTGGAGGTGATACCCGCTGCGAGTGCGGAGAAAAGCATATCACCCGTAGGTCTACTGTCTCTTCCCACTATTATCTCCTGTGAATCTTCACCCAATGCGGCCCCGATCTTACGGATCAGGTCGGGAGTGATCTTTTCGTTCACGGGGCCTCTTATACCTGAACTACCAAACAACATCTGCGCCTTTCTCCTTTAGGTATTGTTATACTTGCGAGAATATAAATCCTTTGTTCAAGGATGAGATCGATAAGAAAAGACAGTAATATTTAATTAAAAAGAAATATGTCATGAACTTGCATGGAAACAAAAGACGACATCTCGATAATCCCTGATGAGAAAAGAGAAAAGTGTGTGACCGGTATAGAAGGACTAGACACCATATTGAACGGCGGTATACCCAGGGGCAATTCTGTTCTGATAACCGGGAGTTGTGGAACCGGTAAGACCACCTTGAGCCTGGAATTTTTGGTTCACGGTGCGAGAAAAGACGAGAACTGTTTGTTCATCTCCGTTACTGAAGCCTCGGAAAAGATGCTCAACAATGTCGTCCCCTATGATTTCTTCGACGAGTCACTGATAGAGCAGGGCAAACTAAATTTTGTAGACACTCCCGACATATATGAAGAGTTGGGTCTTAGAGACAAAAGCGAATTCTCCTTCAAGGAGATAAACGAACTAGTCGACAAGATCGAAGAACTCGTCGTGGAGAACGACATCGAAAGGCTGGTGGTGGATTCAGTCACATCTATATGTTTTCAGCTGAAAACCGAGGAAAAGATCAGGGATTTCATGCTGAATCTGATGAAGACACTGTCTTCTCACGGCTGTACCTCTTTGCTGGTCTCCGAGATATCGCCCGAAGCGGAGAGATACTCCCAGTACGGTGTAGAGGAGGCTATCGCGGACGGCATAATAATGATGGGTAACATGGAGAGACAGGGCGACCTTTTGAGAACGCTTCAGGTGGTCAAGATGAGAGGTACGGACCATTCAAGAGCTAAATACGTTTTGGACTTGACTGCTGTCGGTGTACTTTTGGTTCCGATGTTGAAAGGCGGTGGTTTTGACGCCGGTGGTGAGAACAAATGATCGATGTTAAAGAGCTACCAGAAAAATTAGAGAGCTTGGAGTCCGGTTCTGCAGTGGCTTTGAAAGTAGATGTAGAGGCCTATTTTGATGTTATAACTGCTCTGACCGATGATTTTACCCGTGGGAAAGAGATGCAGGTGATATATACAACGAGTACGATCTCATCCTCTACTATCATCCAAGTCTTGGACGCCTTCGATATAGATCGGAGCAAAGTCCAATTTGTCGATGCGGTCTCTTACATGACCATGGGTGTGGATAAACAGCGTGAAGGCGTGACTTACGTCGAGAGTCCGACGATGCTTGAGAACCTCAGCTTAAAGATAGAGTATCTGTTGAAAAAGTACCCCACTGAAAAGAACACTGTGGTGATAGATTCGATCGACTCTCTTGCGATACACAACAACAACCGCATATTGTCCGAGTTCATGCACATCTTGATATCCAACTTACGGTCGCATGACTGCTACACGTTCATAATGTCGGTCTCTGAGCAGGAATCCGAAGACATAGATAACATGCTGGCGATGGTCTGTGACGACTTCATAGAGATAAGTTCTTCGGAGTGAATTTTTCTTTTGGAATGTGTTTTTGTAATCCATCCCTAAGTTTTATATAGTTACTATTTTCATACAATCTGACGTAGGTTCACGCCTACAGGAGGACTCAACATATGAAAAGACTGAATAGAGATGAGGAAGCTGTGTCCCCCGTTATCGCGACCATCTTGATGGTGGCCATCACGGTCGTTCTGGCCGCTACGCTTTACATGATGGTAGGCGATATCGGCGGAGAAGGAGATACTGATCTGGTGCTGAGCGTTTCTGGTGAAGTAGACGAGGATGGAGTATTTGAAGTAGAAATGGACAGGATGAGCACACCTAGCTCTGCTGACCCAGGAGACGTCGAGTTTACAGTGATTGATGAAGATGAAGGTACTGAGCAAACTTTTACTGGAGATGATGGCAGTTGGATACTTACGGATGACGGTGATGTAACAACTGGTTCTGAAGGTACTTTTGATTTTGATACAGATGATGATCCTGACATCGACTTCACCGAAGCTGACCGTATAGTGGTATCCATCGACGGATACGCAGGAAATGAAGATATAGACCTATAAAGTGATCTTTGGAAGTAAACTCCAAAAACAGCTTAAAAAAACCCTTCCCCCCAAATTTCCTTTCTATCTTCTTAAAATTCACTTTTTTTGACCATACCTGCGATATTTTTTTAGAAAAGTTTATATCTTGCGATCATCATTATAATTAATCGAGTAGAACCTTGGGAGGACCCAACATATGAAAAGACTGAATAGAGATGAGGAAGCTGTGTCCCCTGTTATCGCGACCATCTTGATGGTGGCTATCACGGTCGTTCTG
>JAFDTP010000086.1 GCA_019594195.1 Thermoplasmata archaeon | reverse complement strand
GGAGTCAGCGAACTCTATTACATCCAAGTTAGTCACTGTGCCAGAGAACGCATTCCAGGCTTCTTCTGATATCTCTAAATCATCATGATAGACAGCGGGATCATTCCTTGCGTACATGTTTTATTTTAGATCTTTAATCGTTGACAAATTCTAGTTTCTCTAGATTGTTTACTGGACCTGAAAATGGGTTCCATGCTTCTTCAGGGATTTCTAAATCTTCATGGTAGGCTGCTGGATCCCTTCTTGCATACATTACGTAATTACCCACATCGTTAACTATGTGCCTCTGAGCGTTCTTATAGTGTTCTATCCTTTCATCTCCAAAGGACCGTAGTGCATTGGTGATATTTTCTTCAAACTTCTCGGTATGTGTCGTATTCCACCAGCCACACATATCCCTGTATGGAGATCCGTATCTGTAGTAAGTCATCGCGTATTCTGCCGAAGCAGTTGGACTCCAACCTAATATAGCAAGATCAAAATTACCGGCAATCATGTCTTCGACATGCGTCCCGAATTCTTGTGCTACTATGTCCAATTCAAACCCAATCTCACCAAGATGTTCTTGGATTACTACCATTTCATCTTCGGCTTCTCCTACTGTCACTAGAGCCCTTAGTTCTTCTTCAGGCCCTTCTGGGTATCCGGCTTCTTCTAACAGATCTTCTGCTTTTTCTAGATCTCGCTCGTATTTTTCATGGTCTTCTAGATGGGCTGGATGCTCTGGATGTACTGGAGTTCTAACATTATATGCTAGTTCGTCCGTTCTTGCGGTATCGATAACTTCTTCGGCATCGATAGCATAAGCGAGAGCTTGTCGAACTCTGACATCATCCCATGGTTCCCTTCTCTGATTGAGGCTAAGTACTTGATGTCCTAAAGAGGGCTGAGCCACTTCATTAACATGGTCATCTTCTTGTAGATCAAAGAAATTTGTAGCCTCTATACTAGGTAAGTAGTGTATCCTTCCGGCGCGTAATGCAGCTACAGCTGAAGATTCATCGTCAAAGACCTCAAAGACCACCCTTTCTATTTCTGCATGCTCCCCGTGGTAATCATCATTTCTGACCAGTACGATCTCATTACCAGGCGAGTAATCCTCGAACTCATATGGGCCATGTCCCTTGAAATCATCGCTGAATTCCTCATAACTGTTTTCTTCTATCCATTCCATGGGCAAAGCCCACATCTGAGACATCAGTCCACTATGAAGGAACTCTGAGTTCACATCATGCATATGGAATTTCACTGTAAAATCATCTACTACCTCAACCTCTTCAACTTCTTCGGTCTCCGGTTCTCTAGCTGAGGGAGGTACATTTTCGACATCATACAATTCCTCTACATCTCCAGCATGGCAGTGAAATGTGAACTTGATATCCTCCGCAGTCAATTGTTCACCATGATGGAAATAAACGTCGTCCCTAACCTCAAAGGTATAGGTCAAGCCATCCTCGCTAACTTCATATTCTTCAAGAATAGTACCATCGGTGTGTATCTCTCCCTCAGGATACGTAGACACTAAAGGATCGAATATGTTATCAAAAATGTAATTAGAATAGACGTCTTCTTGTTCTATTGGATTGAAGCGGCCTGGCTCATCTGTCATACCGATCCTCATTTCATCTACTTCCTCTTCCTCTTCGATACATCCTGTAAGAGCTGTCATCCCCATCAACACTAGCGCTGTAACTATCACTAACGCTCCTAATTTTACGCGGGTTTTGTCCCCTCTCATTCTTAACTCCTGTTCTGGATTTACTAGTTGAAAATATTTATCTTTTTTGGTCGATTTGGAAATGCTAGTTAATTTATATTATTTTTTATTTTTTTAGGTTTTCCTAAGTTTTTAAATTACATAGATTTCGAGAATGTTTATTGTTAGAAGATATTCAAACAATATCATAAATAAAAAATCGAAAGGGTTTTAGGATGAGCAATTGCGTCACTTCAGATTTCTAGGTTTCTCAGCCAATCAGGAGTCAGCGAACTCTATTACATCCAAGTTAGTCACTGTGCCAGAGAACGCATTCCAGGCTTCTTCTGGTATCTCTAAATCATCATGATAGGCGGCGGGATCATTCCTTGCGTACATGTTAAACGCAGCAGCATCTTCTATCAGGAGTTGCTGAGCGTTCGCGTAATATTCTCTTCTCTCTTCTCCGAAACTTCTGAGAGCCTGTGTGATGTTCTCCTCGAATTGCCAAGCCGCCGTCGTGTTCCACCATCCGGATATGTACCACCATGGTGACTCGGGTCTGAAGTACGTCACTGCGTATTCTGCCGAGGCGGTAGGTGTCCAACCAAGTATGAATACGTCATATCTGCCAGCATTTCTTCTTTCCACTAGACTACCGAATTCAATCGATATCAAATCTACCTCAAAGCCTAGGTCTTCCAAATGTTCAGCCATTACGACTGCTTCGTCTTCTCTTTCTCCGGGAGTAACTAAAAATTCTAGTTCTCTATCAGGCATTTCCCAGCCATCTTCTCTAGCCTCGTCAAGTAATTCTTCTGCTTTATCTAGGTCCCTTTCGTAAAGATAGTCAGCATCTTCATCATATGCTGGGTGGTCTGGATGGATGGGGGATCGTGTATTAATCGCTAGATCCTCTCCTCTAACGGCTTCTATTATCTCCTCACAATCTAAGGCGTACATTACTGCCTGTCTAACTCTTCGGTCGCCCCATAATTCCTGCCTCTCTCTATGATTAAATCTCATTTGATTGTGTCCCAAGGATGGTTCAGCTACTGCATTGACATCCTCCTCTGGCTGGAGGTCATAGTAATCCGTCGAGGGTACAGAAGGTATGTAATGTATCCTTCCAGCTCTCAATGCAGCTACTGCAGCCGATTCGTCGTCAAACACTTCAAAAACCACCCTGTCTGCTTCTGCGTTTTCCCAATGGTAGTCTTCATATTTTTCAAGGACTATCTCGTGACCAGGCGAATATTCTACAAATTCAAAAGGTCCGTGACCTATGAAATCCTCAGAATACTCATCGTATCCGTTCTCTTCTATCCATTCATGTGGCAATGGCCACATGGAAGCAAGAAGTCCACTGTTTATAAATTCTGAATTCACTTCTACCATGTGGAATTCAACGGTTTGTTCATCGATAACTTCTACTTCCTCGACATTTTCAGTATCCCCCTCTCTAGCAGACGGGGGAATTTCATCCTCGCCTATATCGTAATACTCGTGTGCATCGCCAGCATGTGCATGGAAAGTAAACTTCACATCTTCAGCAGTCACAGGATCGCCGTTATGGAAAGTAGCATCTTCTTCTACAACCCAGGTATATGTGAGACCGTCATCACTGACATCCCAGTCTTCTAGAATCGCTCTTTCTGTATCTGGTTCACCGTCTGGATAGAAAGACAAGAACGGATCAAAGATATTATCGAAGACCCAGTTCGAATAGACATCGGTCTGTTCTATTGGATTGAAGTCTCCGGGTTCAGTGGTCATTCCGATTACTACTTCATCGATATCTTCCTCCTCCTCTATGCATCCCGTAAAAACAGACATTCCCATGATAATCAATGAGAATGTTATCACTATTGCAGTAATCTTTTTGGAGCTTTTGGCTCCTTTCATGGTTGCCCTCGAAAACAGAACCTTCTCTTATTATTTATTTTTTTTGTATTTTGGAGGAAGCTGCATTATAATGTATAATTTTAAATTTATTTAGAATGGTTTTATTAAACTTTCAGATATTAGAGATAGTAAGCATGATAATGTATGATTCCAGATTAAGATAATATTAAAAATCAGAGTTGATCATCACAAATTATTAATCATCTTTATCTATTTTCAAGAAAACAAGATGAGTGATAAATATGGGTGAAAAAGAAAAAATAAATGATTTATCCTCCAATAAGAGCCAAAAGATAGAAGAATTTATAACCAGTTGGATGAGCAGTAGTAAAACCCCCGGGTTGAGTATATCTATTGTGAAAGATGGAAAGATAATTTACGCTGATGGATTTGGCTCGAGAAACTTGAAAAAAAATCGTCCGGCGACGGCAGAAACATTGTATGGTATAGGATCATGCACTAAATCTTTCACCGCTCTAGCTATCATGAAACTTGTAGAGAGAGGGGAGTTGAAAATTGAGGATGCCATTAGTGAATACGTTCCTGTCAATTGGGAGAACGACGTTACCATTCATGATCTCCTGACTCACTCGTCTGGAATGCCTTCATTAGGGGTTAGTGTAGTGATGATAGAAAGATTAGCAGATATAAAAGAAAAAGGTGTTCCGCTCTGTGGATTAGACGATTTTTATATCCTCCTTTCCAATGCCAAAGAAGAAATAGCCGCAGAACCAGGTGAAGAATTTTTCTATTTCAACTCTGGCTATTCTTTACTGGGACAGATAATCGAAGAAGTAAGCGGGATTACATTTTCTGAATTCATAAACCAAGAGATTCTCGAGCCGCTTAATATGAACAGATCGACTTTTGAATACGAAAAGGACGAAAGCGTGACGACTCCTTACATGATAAAAGATGAAGAGCCGGTAGAAACCCCTTATCCACTCAGAGAGATAGGTTATCCTGCCGGAGGACTTTTGAGTTCTGCTGTCGAGTTGTCGAATTACCTTATCATGAACATGAACGACGGTGAATTTAAAGGGAAAAATATTATAGAATCTGATCTTTTGAAAAAAATGCATAAGAGTCATGTAAGTGGGAACCTAGGAAAATACGGTTATGGTTGGATGATTAAGGAGTTTCAGGATCAAAAATTCGTCGGTCATGGAGGTTCGATCGGAGTCGGTGGAGGTTTCATAGGTTTTAAAGATGACATAGGAGTAGCGATAGTTGCCAACGCTGTACCATCTGGTTCAGTAGCATATGAAGAAATGGCTAAAAAAGTCATTCAGATCATAGAAGAAAAAGAAGAAGACCTAGTGTATTTTAAAAGAAAAGAAAACTTAGACAAATTGACTGGAACTTATTCCTCTTACAGAGATATAATGGAGGTTGACATAGAAAAAAAGTACGGACTTTTAGAATTGGAAGTGAAAGGTGACTTAGGTGGGCAAAAATTGATACTAATTCCTGAGGAAAAATCTGTGGATGATCTAAAATTCTACTATTTAGATGGAAAAGGTGAAAAAAATTCTGTTCGTTTCGAAATGGCAGATGAAAAAACAGACCTCTACTTCGGAAGGTACAGACTTCATAAGAAGAATTAGAACGTCTCAGCTAAAGAATATCTGAAAATCTTTTTCAGACCGTTCTTTTTTTTTAATTTATTCTTTCTAAATATAAGATAAAATAAAAACAGAGGAAAGGTTTTTTAGATGAATTTTTTACTTCACTCACTCATCTATTTCCACTCTATGGAGGTTAGTTACTGGACCTGAGAACGGATTCCAGGCCTCATCTTCTATCTCAAATGTTTCGTGATGTGCCGCTGGATCAGCTCTTCCATAAAGTATGATGTTTGGTAAACGTTGCACGATGATTTCTTGTGCGTTGTGGTAGTATCCTCTTCTCTCTTCACCGAATGATCTTTCTGCTTCAGTTAAATTCTCCTCTAGCTTGTATGACCATTCAGTTTCCCAATAACCAGTGGCAAATGCAAATTCAGAACCAGGTCTATAGTAAGTCATAGCGTATTCAGCTGAAGCTGTTGGAGTCCAACCAATGAGTACTAAATCAAAATTGCCCGCGTGCATCTCTTCAACCACAGTACCGAATTCTAGAGCCGCGATCTCGATGTCAAATCCTACCTCCGCTGCCTGGTCTTGTATCACTACAAACTCATCTTCTCTTTCTCCTACTGTGACTATACCCCGGAGTTCTCTTTCTGGTCCATCGGGCATTCCGGCCTCTTCTAGGAGTTCTTGAGCTTTATCTAGATCTCTTTCATATAATTTATGATCTTCAAGATGGTCAGGATGCTCTGGATGAACAGGCGTTCTGACGTTGTAGGCCAATTCATCAGTTCTCGCTGTTTCGATTATCTCTTCAAAGTCAAGTGCGTAAGCTAGAGCTCTCCTGACTTTCACGTCCTGCCATACATCTCTTTCGTGGTTGAAACTCAAAAGCTGATGTCCAAAGCTAGGCTCAGCAACCGCCTCAATGTCATCTTCTTCCTGAAGATCGAAGAAAGTTGTAGCTTCTGTTGAAGGTATATAATGAATTCTACCAGCTCTGAGAGCAGCTACAGCTGAGGACTCATCGTCGAACACTTCGAAAATCACACGATCAACGTCCGCCTGTTCTTCACCATGATACTCCTCGTTCTTCTCGAGTATTATTTCATGACCGGGAGAATATTCAACGAATTCAAAGGGGCCGTGTCCGATGAAGTTATCATCGGTGAATTCCTCATAACTGTTCTCTTCGATCCACTCATGTGGTAAAGCCCACATAGTGCTCATCAATCTTCCATGTAAGAATTCTGAATTCACTGCCTCAAGATGGAATTTTATGGTATTATCATCGACAATCTCGATCTCTTCGACCTGCTGAGCATCGTCTTGGCTGGGAGATGTAGGGATGTCACCTTCTTCTACATCATAATGTTCATGGGCGTCTCCAGCATGTGCATGAAAAGTGAATCTGACATCTTCCGCAGTTACTGGTTCCCCGTGATGGAAATAGGCGTCATCCCGGATTTCCCAAGTGTATGTCAGTCCATCTTCACTGACTTCGTAATCCTCTAAAATCGTCCCTTCGGTATCCGGTTCTCCATCGGGGTAGAAGGATATCATCGGGTCAAAAATATTATCGAACACATAGTTCGAGTAGACATCCTCCTGTTCTATTGGTCCAAACCTGCCTGGTTCATCTGTCATAGCAATTTCCAGCTCAGTAACCTCTTCATCTTCCTCTAGACATCCTGTAATGGCAGTTGTACCCATGACAATCAAAGAAAAAGCTGCTACTACAGCAAGAGTTTTGGACTTGATATCTAATCCTACCATTAGCTCTCACCTAGTTTTTGCGTAACAAGCACAAAATATATATATTTTTTCCACCATAGGGCTTCATCCCGAAATAAGAAGATTTGAAATCAATGTCGGCTAATTAGATTTTTC
>JAFDTP010000117.1 GCA_019594195.1 Thermoplasmata archaeon | reverse complement strand
TTGATTTTATTTCCAACGGATCTCCGTTTATAACTACGATATCGGCGTCTTTACCTTCCTCTAAAGATCCTACTCGCTGAAAAAGGTGTAAAGGTAGCATTGATGACTGATTCCCCAGTCATACCCACTAAATACTTGGATCTGATGGCGGCTTATTCAGTCAAAGAGGGTATGGATGAAGATGAAGCTCTGAAGGCGATAACGATCAACGCCGCTCATATATGTGGAATAGATCATCGAGTAGGATCTTTAGAGGAAGGTAAAGACGCCGATATCGTAGTTATAAACGGAGATCCGTTGGAAATAAAATCAAGTATCGAAGAAGTATACATACAGGGAGAAAAGGTAGTTTAGTTATATGATCAGATCTAGAGGTCGTCTCTTCCCGAGTGTCTGTTCTCTCTAGAAGGAGCTTTGTTCTGAGAATTGTCTATCTTGTCCACACTCCCTATACACAGTGGACAGGTGCTCCTTTTTTCTATTATCGTTGGTTCTCTAGTCTCGCCATTCGGAGGATTTCCTGTAAATCTTCTTAGGAACTCTTTCAACCTCTCTATTATCTCCATCAAAATACTATATGCATCTACTTGCATATAAGCCTGTTGTATTTTTCACATACAAATTCCAATTTTATCGTTTCAAAGATCAACCGAAGAATTCTAGCGTTTTTTCTCCGCTATCATCTTCCTCCACGATATCGTCGAACAGATCTATCTTGATGGGGATCGCGAACTTTGTAAAGATACTGCTCACGATAGCCTCTCCTTTGTCCAGGCTAGCTATGTTCTTACTGTCCTTAGAGAGGTCTTGGGCTGCGCTCCCTATGATAGCATCTCTTTCGCTTTTCATCTCGTTACCGAGGATTATCTTGGTGTTCATATTCGCGAGTATCTCTCTCGGTATCATGCTCGATAGTTGCGTTATGGCAATAAGACCGACTCTGAATTTTCTGCCTTCTCTGGCGATCCTATGAAAGACGTTCCTGCCGGCTCGGTCACCTAGAACTCTAGGAGCCTCTTCGATCACTATCCCTACGGAAGGTTTATCGTCGAGTTCATCTCTTTCTTTATAATTCCTATATCTTTTGAAGATAGTGTCGGCGATTATCCCACCTATGAGGAGTTCTTTATCTTCTGGAAGTGAACTGGTGTCTAAGATCACCTTCTTCCCGTTTTCCACCCCATCGACTATATCGTCTATTAGACTTTCAGAACCGTTCGTAACGAAAACGTTACCTCTTGGTCTCACACTACCATCTTCGACTTTAAGATCGAAGGTCAGTTTTAATTTTCGTTTTAGTGCGTCTAGAGTAGTCTCTTTAACACCTTGTCTTTCACCGGGTTCGGATGTGAGTATACCTTCCAGCCAATCTTCTCTATGATGGTTATAATAAACATACATGGCCTGCTTCTGAGCTTCTGTAAGGTCGATTATACCCTGAAGATTCCAAGGCCTCAGTATAGATATATTGATCCTGAGATGATAACCACCTGAGGGAGGATCTGTAGAATAATAATCCATCTTTTTATCAGATTCTGGATGATCTTTTATGCCGATCTCGTTCCTTCCGTAATATTCATCGTGAGGATCTATAACAAGTATGCCCGCATATTCTTTGGGTATCAGCTTCCAAAGCATGACTTTGACCAAGTTGCTCTTTCCTCTTCCTGTCGTCGCGGGGATCAACATGTGGTGAGAAAGAGCTTCCTTGCCGTTGATATGAATAGGAACGTTTAAAACATTGCTTCCGCTCCTGACCCTTCCTAGGTAAAGGCTGTTTTCCGGCTCCTCTAAGAACTCGAAGTCGACTTCGTCGACCCTTTCTAGGTCTCCAAAAAACGACGGTAAGGTCTTGGGTTTTTTTGGCTCGTCATCTTTTACCTTCAAAACGGGTTTAGCTTTGGCATAGATATAGTTCCTTATCTCTTCTTCCATTATATTCGTCTCTTCGTATCCCTCTAGGGACATGCCGCTTATCCTTTCTATATCGTCCTGTTCTAAAAGGGAGCCGTACTCTAGGTCCAAGACTTTCATTATCATGTCATCGATAGAAAGAAGATCGCCTATCTCTATGGTCCTTCCACTCTTCTGACGGATCTTGACTTTTCCGTATTCGCCTCCGATTATCTGACCTATAGACATTTTATCATCTCGATTCAAAGTTCGCTCAATCTATCGTGAGCGTTACGTGTATTTATCTTGTCTCTGAACGCATCTTTCATCCTGTTGTCGCACATACTTTTGAGATAGTCCACTTCTTCGTCTGTAACTCTCGCTTTTTTATCCGCGTCAACGAGACCGTAAGGGTACCCCAAAAATACTGGGTCTTTAGCTTGAAATGCGAGTTCCTTCAAGACTTCTTCCTCGTTAACGTCCACTTTTCTATAAAATTCGGTCCTGAATGCGTACCTTGAAGAGGGATGATATTTTACTATATACATCTCTCCCATATGATCAGGATGTTCATTCTTTGCGATAGGGTGGTAGTACCAAGCTTTTTTATCAGTTTCTCTAGCCATAGACTGTACTGATGCGATCAAAGGGTAATCGTTCGTAGTAAGTAATGAACTGGTCTTTGCGATCCCTACCAAAGCGGTTTCGTTCTCTTCAACGATCTTATAGGCTTTATCAGCGAATTTTCTTTCGCTCTCGACAGTGGTTTGTAAGACGCCGTCTCTTACAACGATGTCTCCTTTCTCAAGATATTCTTCGACCGCGAACTGAAGAGCTTCCCATTCAAGGTATTTTCTAACAGTGTGACCGGCACTGACAGGTCTTTTTTCATCCAACTCATCTTTGTGTAATGAGAACTTGGATCTGCTGAAAGGTATAGATGTAGTTATCGGTTTCAATTCAGCCTCTACTTTTTCACCCGCGGATCTAGAGATCAATAGAGCAGTGGTAGGCTGTATGTTTTCGACCCTTCTTTCTCCTTTGAATAGATTGAAGTATATCCTGATAAGATGTACGCTGTCAGTGGGAGACTCGAATATTTTGTTGTTACCGCCGTCAACACAACATATGGTCCTTCCAGAAACATCAGCTTCTAGATCGCTAAAATTATCCGTCGATAGGTCCACAGGTTCATAATATTGTTTCTGACTGAAATATGGTCTTCCCCATTCCTCAGGCCGGTCGGAGAGTTCATCGATAACTTCGTAAAGATCGTTCAGCATCTATCCGTGAATTTTCGAACTCTTACTTAAATATTGAGCCAAGGGGATAGCGAAAGTGAGTTCACTTTCACTGTGGTCCCTCTTTAACCCTTAATATTTAGAAAGAAATGGTTCGATAGGATGGAAAGTCATACCAAGATAAGGAAGATACTCAACATCCCTTATGATAGGAAGGATTGGTTCCGCTGGTATGGAATAACCGAAAGAAGAAAAGATTCATTACTCGAAGGGATATCACATCCGAACAGCTTTTTTAATCCTGGCTCTGAAAGCACACTCACTCTATTCATGCTTGGAAATATCGATGGTTGGGATCAGTATGACCACTCTATTGATCCACCGAGAGACGATAGTTCCCGATGGGACCCCTCTTTTTTTAAGGAGGTTGTCAGACATTCCAAAGGTAAAGAAGATTTTATGGAAAAGGATTTAAATAGATCTAGAGCAGAACTTCTAGATGTTTTAGACATAAAACGGGATGGTATGGAAAATATTTTTTTATTATTCGAATTTGAACTTTACAACGACGGGATAGATATCCGCTCTGAATGGAGCAAGGAAGACATATCTTTTTTGGACCTAGAAGATATCGGGAGATGGATAAGATACGACGCTGTGATGATCCTCCCTTATGTTGAACGACTCATCTTCTTTGAGTCTAAATTAAGAAGCGACCTCTCCTACAATACTCAGAATTACCCCTATTTAGACCAGTTGATCAAAGGCCTTGAATCAGCCCATCTTTTGACGGAAAAAGAAGAGAGTCCTTTCAGCGGCTGGGATTTCAATTATGTATTGATCTGTCCCAAGATACTAGATGATTACTCATTGACCAGATATAACAAGGAAACCGATAATATAGGTAAGGCTATAGTAGAATACAACGATCTTTTGAACGGTAAGTACAGTGATTCGATAAATGATGAGTGTTATCCTAAACATTTTGGAAGCTTTGTTAAAAGAGCGCCTGAAACGCTAAAGAAGTTGTATTGGGAAGATCTAGCAGACGCATTATTAGAAGAAAATAGTGATTTCTTCTACGACTATTTTGAAAAACTTGAAGACATGGATCTCGATAAAAAGTATCTAAAAGGGATCAGACAGAGGTTTAGAGAGGCGGGGATAAGATTTAGCGGAACCGACAATTATAATACTAAAGATATGGATTGATAGATAAATGAAAGTTTGTATAACCTACTGGTATCACAGCTGTTTTACCCTTGAATCAGATAAAAAAGTTATGTTGTTCGATTATCCGGGTAGAGGCGTAGATCCTCTTTTAGACCAAGAGATAAATTCATTGGTAGATGATTCAGAATTATACGTGTTCATATCCCACTCGCACGAAGACCATTTCTCACCGGATGTGGCGAAGTTTTCCAGTAAAGCGGAAAAAACACATTTTATAGTTGCAGAGGACGTTCCTGTAAAAAGGATGATCGATAAAGCCCACAGTTCGTCCTTAGATGTCTCTTTGACAAGGGTAAAACCTGATAAGACTTATCGGATCGATG
>JAFDTP010000202.1 GCA_019594195.1 Thermoplasmata archaeon | reverse complement strand
TTCTTGTCCTGAATGTGATTCAGAGATCGAAAATATTGAAAGAGAAGATATAATTGACTTCTTCTTTGAAGAAGCGGAACAAGTCGGTACGGATGTTGAGATGATATCAGATCAATCTGAAGAAGGTGAACTTCTTTTGAATGCATTCGGCGGTATAGCCGGGATATTACGTTTCAGGATAAATTGAGGTATAACATGAGCTATCCTATGCTTGAATTTAAAGAAAATATCAAGGAGGAGATTAAAAGAGTCACTGACGTGCCTAAAGAGGAGCTGAAAATAGAAAAACCTCCATCGGATAGAGGAGATTTTGCTTTTCCCTGTTTCCCTCTAGCGCCTATACTCGAGAAAGATCCAAAAAGTATTGCGGAGGAGATCGCTTCTAAAATCGAATTGGAAAAAGGAGATGTGGAACAGACTGGTCCTTACTTGAACTTCACTATAGATCCCGCTCATATATCTTTAGAAACTATCAAAGGGTGTATAGAAAAGAAAGATGATTTTGGATCATTCCAACCTAAAAATGAAAGGATGATAATTGAACATACGAGCGCTAATCCCAACGGTCCTCTTCACGTGGGGAGAGCGAGAAATCCGATAATAGGAGATACTTTGGCCAGGATATACAAAAAGATTGGTTATGATATCGTTCGCGAGTATTATGTAAACGATATAGGACGACAGATGGCTATACTCACTTGGGGTAGAGAAAATTTGGAAGAAGAGGAGATCCCTCCTCCTGAAAGAGAAAAAAAGGACCATGAACTGGTAAGATATTACCAAGAGGCTAACCGTCTTTTAGAAGAAGATGAAGGGCTCGAAGAAGAGATACGGGACATGATAAAAAGCATGGAAGAAGGGGACGAGAATATATTCAACTCCTTGAAGGAAAACTCAGAAAGTGTTCTTTCGGGTATCATCGAATCGTTGAATAGATTGAACATCTGTTTTGACAGTTTCAAACACGAATCATCATTGATATCTGATGGATCTGTGGATGAAACGATCAGAAGATTGTCTAGTCTTGACAAGACTGAACGGGAAGAAGGAGCGTTATATTTCAGATCTGATGACGATAAAATATTCCTAACCAGAGAAGACGGAACAAACCTTTATCCTGCTAGAGATATAGCGTATCATCTATATAAAGCGGAGAGAGCAGAAAAGTTGATCGATATATTGGGTGAGGACCACAAATCTCATGGCAGATTCATAGAAAGAGCACTAGTATCTTTGGGCGTTAAAGCTCCACAGATAGTGTTTTACTCTTTCGTTACTTTTGAGGGCGGCGAGATGTCTACACGTAAAGGTACCTATGTCACCCTCGACGATTTCATGGATACTGCTGAAGAAAAAGCTAGGGACGAGATACTAAAAAGAAGAGATGATCTTCCCGAAGATGTTATAGGTGAGATATCAAAAAAGGTCGGTCTTAGCGCAGTAAGATACAATATAATAAAGGTTCAACCCAGCAAACCTATTGATTTTAGATGGGATGAAGCACTAAATTTCCAGGGGGATAGCGCACCTTTTATTCAGTATAGTTATGCAAGAGCTCATGGTATTTTAGATAAGGGTGAAAGGACAGGAGAAATAGATGATATCGATACCTCGGAAATTGCAGAGGGAGAGATATCTTTATTGAAGAAGATAGCAGAACTCCCACTAACTCTTAAAAATGCTAATTCATAAGCATACCTAGCCATCTTATGAGGAGCATTATCTTGAGCCGCATTTTTAAGAGTTAGTGGGAGTTCTG
>JAFDTP010000094.1 GCA_019594195.1 Thermoplasmata archaeon | reverse complement strand
ATATGTTCATGTCTTCCTTCGTTTTATGGTTATCTTTCGTTACCATGGTAACGTATCGTTACCGATGGTATATATATTTTAAATAAGAGGAAAGGGTGTTTACTTGTTAGTTGATAAGTTTATTGGTTAATAGGTTGACTGCCGACTATATTAGAACTTACTACCTTCTGCATGCTTTAGAAGTGAAGATCACTATTGTTTCTCTACTTCTAGCCCTTTGATCTCTTCCGCAACATCTCGGTAGAACTGTATGAAGTCGTCTACTTGATCTTCCTCGATTTGATTTACTTCACCACTCCATGGACTGTCCTCATATCAGGCAGATCAGGGTTTTTATCACAAAGAGTAGGTCCATACTTTTCTTTTAATCGGTGTACAACTTCCTCTCCCGCTTGATATCCATTGAAAAACCTAATGTTGCCGTTAGAATAAATGTGATAGATGGATACTTTTGTATCGTCCATTGTTGAAACTTTTAGAGTAATCGATCCAGTATTAATCCCTGTGCCATAACTTATCTCTCCCAGATCTTTCGTCTCTTCAAATATTTTCTTCACCTTTTCATAGTCTGATTCATCGACTTTTTCCTCTATATCTTCGAAAAAGCTCTCTTCGTCCCAGCTTTTTCTTTTTGAACTACTGCCGACCGATTTTTTAACTTCTGCACCGTAGATCTTTGGTATAGATACTTTGTAATCATCGAAAGTGTAATGATCTAACTCTACTGCATAGACGTCGAACATGCTGTTTTGATTCATGAATAGGATGAGGTCTTTCAGTCTTGAAGTTACCTGATCCATCAATATAACGAATCTGAATTTACCGTCATCTAAGTTCTGTTTTACTTCTTCTAGATACTCTTCCATATCCTCCTCATCTATATCGAATGTAGAGAGTAAGTTGTTGTCTAGTTCCTCGTCAAATTTGTTCCTATATCGTTTTCTAAGTTCCTTCATAAATTTTTGGAAATCATCGGTATGTTTCCATAATGCGGCGCCGTAATCCATCACCTGCGCCATCACCTTTCTCTTATCGGTGTTGCTGTACAGCTTCGTCTCTATGACGTATATGTTACCGTTCTTGTCTAGTCCTACAGCGTCTATAGGACCGCTGTTCGTAGGTACTTCTCTTGCGGCTAATGAACGGTATCTCTTCCTCGATCTCCTCTATCGGGAGTATTTCTGGGTTATTGTAGATGTATTCCTGTAGTTTGGTCTCTGCTTCGAATTTTGATTCCTCTATCTTTCTGGTTTCGTTATCTTTCGAGACTATTATGGGGATTTTGGTCACCTCTCTTTGTGGGTAAGGGAGTGTAGGTTAATATAATTTAAGAGGGAGGACTCCCAATTTTCTTGATAACTAGATTTGCATCTCCTATTCGTCCGGAGGTTTAACTGGGATGCCTAGAGATGAAAAACATACATCTTTGGATATCTAACTTGACAAAGTTAAATCTAGGAGTATTTACCAAAAAGTTTAGAATTCCAAAAAGAATATAGTTTACTAGGATGTGTCGAATCTGCGGTAGACGAGGATGAAGGATAAAGCTCACTCAAAAATGATACAAAAATATATCGAGTGGAAGAAAAAAATTTTAGAGTTGCGGTTAGAAAAACAGAAAAATAAAAAAACTAAATTCATTCCACCTTCTAGAAAATTAAAGTTCGATACAGAGGTTCCTTACAATCATTATGGAGACAGGGGATTCATCGACCTACTGATAACAACTAAGAGACGGGGGAAAATAGAAAGGAAACACATGATCGAATTTAAGACTGAGATAAGGGATCTAGGCGAAATGTTGAGACAGTTTAAAAAAATGGAAAAATATTATCCTGAAGCCGATGAAGATGGTAAAGATGAATGGTTTGATAGAAAGAAAAGGTATATTCCTCTATTGATGGTTAAAAAGACTTCGAAAAACAATAGAATTTTGATTGAGAATAGAGACTACATAGGATTAAAATCATTCAATAGCATTAGGCTTTGGAATCCGGATGATAAATCAGTCACCTATGGAAAACAACTTTTAGAGAATCATCAATGACGGTATTTGATTTTTCTTTGAGAATTTTTTTGAGTTTTACTTTCTTTTCCTTTATGGGTGATAAACCTCAACAAGGAAGTAAGGGTAAAGTATTGATATATCTAGTTCAGTATTTTTGCCGAGACCGATTCAAAATAGTTTTCTATACAGCTTTATTATCAGAGCACTTTAATATGATAAGATTCTTCCTCTATCAATGACCGGAATCATAGAATTTTTCCGTGGATTATTTTCTTCTTCTAAAGAGACATCAAAACCCGAGTCTCAGGTGGAGACAATAGATGGAGAAGAAATCATCAAGGGCACGGATTCGAAACAAGGGGTCGCGACTATCCGTGATAACCTCACTAGATGGCAGGCTAGATATACTGAAAACTACAAGGATTTTTTGACGGTCGAAGAAGCACTAAAAACCTACCAACGCGCACAAAATGCCTTGTATTGGTTATCCCCAATCCTAGAATATCCTGAGCAGTTTGATGCTAATATCGTCGATGCAGCTGAAATCCTGTACAAGGACATCACAAATGTGTGTGAGTTCATCCAAGCTAGAGATGCCTACAACGAGAAGTGGCTCGGCATCATGCGGGGAAGTCATGAAGATGAACTAAATAGCCCTTTTGCCGAGGATGGTTTAACGCTCACCGAGCAACAATTGCGAGCTATTTTTTCGAACGACAATTTCAACAGAGTGAACGCTGCAGCTGGTACTGGAAAGACGACGACATTTGGTCGTCGTGTAAATTTCATCCTCACACAATACGACAACTTGGCAGAGTCAGACTTACTCGCGATCACCTTCACGCGAAATGGTGTATCAGAAATGAAAGAAGAACTTGAGGAAACTTTTAATATCACTGGAGTAGAAGTTGCTACGATCAATTCCTACAGTAAATCTGTAGCTGAAGACCAGTACGAGGAGTTGGAATTTATTGTTGGTGAAGCAAAGAACACAGAAATTGCAGCTATTTGGCGCGACATCAAAGCCTCTGAAGAACATTTGGACACCTATAAAGATTTCCTCAAAGCATGGAAAAAAAGTGAATACGATCCGAATGACTTCGAAGTGGTAAATGGTGTCTACAAAGGACTCACAGAAAAATCAGACGTAACATTAGGCGGTGAAGAGGTTCCAATGGATCCCCTACCCGAGGAGGGGCTAGCTCATGAAGCAATCGCTCACTTTTTGATGGAACATGAGATAAAATATGACTATCAAGTGCACTTAGACTGGGCACACTCTGCATCAGGTGACTATGTCTTAGATTTTCGATTGATCGATACTCCAACCCCCGAGGAGATTTATATCGAATACTGCACATCGAAAACCACGCGAAAAGAACGCCCAGGATATCGTAATATAAATAGTGAACATCCTCAGACAGTAAGACGAATTTTCGAGCCGAACGAAAAACTCGACACTGACTCTAGTGACAAAACCGGAATCATCATCGATGGCGATGAAATTCTCGATCGGTCAAGCGATAAGATCAACTGGGACGATCCAGCTGTCTGCGAGCGATTCAAAGACACTGTCAAAAACAGCCTCTCAGAAAAATTACAGGCAACATCACTCGAACTCAAACACCCCATCTCTGGAAAGGATTTGATAGATTATGTGTATGATCATAAAGTGCTTACTCGCGACATCATTGAAAATGTCGAAGAGTTCATTTCTCAGGCTAGAGTTCGAGAATGGAGTCCTCAAAAGGCTGTAACGAAAGTCAAAGAATATATAGAAAAATCTGATGACATTGAAGAAGGTGTTCCAGAGTTTTGTGAACTGTGTTTGGCGGCTTACGAGGAGTTTTGCGAGGTCTTTGATAACCAGAAAAAGACTGATTTCCACGGTTCTATCGTTCTTACAAAAGATTTACTAGAAAAATCAGAGGTCGATGACCGGTTCTTGTATCAATATATTTTCATCGATGAAATGCAAGATCTCAACCAAGTCCAATTTGATGTGATCAGGGCGCTTGCCGAACAGCAAGACGATGTTCGAGTCTTTGGAGTCGGCGACGACTGGCAATCAATATTTGGATTCCAAGGGGCACGTCCCGATCTGTTCATAAACTATGGTGATGTTTTAGGAGCTGGTGACTACGACGGACTCCCAGATCCAATCACAGTCTTCACCAATGGCAATCCATATCTTTCAAAGTATGATTCGTATGCAGATAACCCATTAGAGGATAATTTTAGATGTCCACACACCGTCGTCGCGGCTAGCAATGCCATTATACGGAACAATAAAGTCCGAACTGAAAAGAACCCGACTGGACTATCCGGTGGTGATCCAATCAATGTCCACCATCTCGGCTGTGATACGTATGAGTACCAAAGGAATAAATCGATCCAACAGAGAATAGAACAGCTCATTCACAATTCTGACTATCCGCCAGAGGACATACAGATATTGCTCCGGCAACAGGATGGAGATCCGAAATTCTATTATAGCTTAAAAAAAGCAGTGCCCGATTCAGTTGATATCCGGACAGCTCACGATGCTAAGGGATCGGAAGCTGAACACGTGATTATTCCGAAGGTATCGAAGGTTGGAGTATACCCAAGCATGAAACCGAATCGCTGGTTAGCACCGGTTAAACAACCTCCTTCGATTTATGAGGAAAAAAATGCAACCTATCAACTAGAGGAGGAACGTCGATTATTTTATGTCGCCTTGACAAGAACAAAAACCCGACTTGATGTGTTGACTGTCCAAGGTGCAGAATCGATCTTCATTAGGGAACTTCCTGATCAACTGTGTAGGCACTACAGGCCGTTATCAGATGACGAGCTCAATGAAATCGAAACAAATTATGAATGTCGGAAAAATGTTACTGGAGTTATACATTCGAAACGCAGTAAAAACTACGCAACATTTGACTGGAAAGGACGTGGATTTATTGATATAAATCTCTACGATGCGACCGATAACCAAATCCAATGTATTGAAAATTTAAATGAAAGCGACGCAGAGGTTACGCTTCGAAACTGTGGGATCCAGTATCGAGATCCTCCGAAAGAGGACGATCCCTATTATAAACGGTTGCAACTTCAACTTGATGAAAAGGTGACCATCGAGATATGAGTACTAAAAAAGATGATCAAAAAGAGCACTGGAGAAGACAGTCTCTTGGTGAGATATCACAGAGGACAGGCTGTCGTGGAGGAGGCCGACAAGATGGATTCAGACGCGATGGGCACCGCTCTAACCGCATTGGGAGAGACCGGAAAGGATTTAGGAAGACGTCCTCTGCGAGAGTTGTCTTGCCGAGGAGTATGACGTGGACATGAGCAATTACAGGAGCTATGTCAAGGAGATAACTTTTGACTTCTGTGAGATATGTGGTTATCCGGAGAAATAGCGTTTAGTGGTGGCGAAGATCGGAAGCTCCTTTTTGTATATCAGTTGATGATCTGTGAGTAGATCAAAAGTTGTTCAGATTCTATCGGTGCGGATACCTTCTTAGGGCAATACTCATTAACGTCTTCTTGAGTAAAAAATCCGGATAAGTGGAAGAAGGATCGTTGAAAAATAAGAACCGATCTTTCAGATGGTCTAAAAGAGGAATGAACATGACCAAAGTAATCGCAGTCGACTTCGACGGAACGTTGTTCGAATACGATGGGTGGATAGATTCAAACCATTATGGAGAACCAATCGATGGAGCAAAAGAAGCCATAGAGGCTCTCAGGGAAAAAGGTTTCAAAATAATTATATTCACTACCAGGGGCAAGGAAGAAGTCGTTAAATAGGCACTGGAAAAATACGAAATACCGTTCGATCTCATCAACGAGAACCCACATGCTCCCGATGGGGCCGAGATATCAGATGTAAAACCTCCGGCGAACTACTACATCGACGATCGGGGAGTTCACTTTACCGGTGATTGGAGGGAAGTGATGGAAGAAATCGATAGACGTGAAAACAAAAAAGATTAGAGAAATTTAACACGTGTTAATTCAAAAAAACTAACAGGACGAGATTTATGAAAGCTAAATGTGAAGAGTGTGAAGGGACGGGGGAATGCAGTAACTGTGATGGAACCGGCGAAGTGGGAGACGGCCTGTTCGGGTTGGATCTTATAGAGGACTACTGTCCAGAGTGCAATGGGAGTGGGGAATGTCAATACTGTGACGGGACTGGGAAGGTAGATGAGGGTGGAGTCTGACCGATCAACTCCCCTTCTCGTACACGTCACCTACTCTGGTCAATCCGATCTTCAACTTTCTGTTATCCCTTT
>JAFDTP010000042.1 GCA_019594195.1 Thermoplasmata archaeon | reverse complement strand
TTCGAATCCCACCCCCAGCTTTTTTGGTGGTATTCGTAAGTTGGAATCTTTGATTCCGATGGTTCGAATCCCACCCCCAGCTTTTTTGGTGGTATTCGTAAGTTGGAATCTTTGATTCCGATGGTTCGAATCCCACCCCCAGCTTTTTTGGTGGTATTCGTAAGTTGGAATCTTTGATTCC
Organism: Thermoplasmata archaeon; assembly: GCA_019594195.1. The sequence continues at coordinate 14,924 of JAFDTP010000042.1, read as the reverse complement.
AACGGTTCGAATCCCACTCCTGCTCATCCTCCGGATTTTTTGTAATCAAGGGGAATAATTTTTATACAAAGAATGACAGATTTATGCATGAAGGACAAGAGAAGGTCGAAAATCCGTTCACTAGCAGATATCTTTACTTCGAGGGAAAGACGTACATCAAAAGATCCATTACTTAAAGAGGATAAAGAGCTAGACCTTCTAAACAGAAAAAGGATGATAGTAAAAATTAAAAGTTCCTCAGGAAATTATAATGGTGATATTAATGAAAAGTAAAGTGATCGTGGGGGAGGAAGATTTTGATCTCGAAGATTTAAAAGAAACGATAGTAGAAGAAGATACTAGTGCAGTCATGACTTTTAGTGATATCGTTAAAAAGGAAAGAGAAGGTGTTGATGTCCAACATTTAGAAGTGCGGTTATACGAAGGTATGACAAAGAACGAGTTGAAAAGAGTCAAAGAGGAGACATTGAAGGAATTTGATGTAAATGGCATAATAATAGTACAGAGGCTCGGTATAATAGAAGCCGGAGAAAATGTGATGGGCATAGTTGTCAGTGCCCCTGATAAAAAAGAAGCTATCGAGGCATGTGTTAGTTGTCTTGACAGGTTTGAATCTTATGTGCCTCTTTGGAAAAAAGAAACGACCATCGACGGTAAAGAACATTGGGTAGAGGATGCTGATGAACTTCACAGCCTTTATAACCGTATGGTGAAATGGATCTGAATCGAAGATATTTAGGTTGATCGATTATAGGATATCTTTAACCAGAGATTAACGTAAAGTATTTTTAACTCTCCGATTCTGAAATTTTTGTATATCGATGAACGACTCCATAGATGATTGCCCATATTGCCAGAAACGTGTAAAGAAACTAGAGAAGCATATCGAAATTAAACATGAGGATCTAGCTTTGCGAAATTTTTTCATAGAATCTAAGAACACTATTTTCACGGCGGTACTTTTACTGATCGCCTTTGTCTTATTTCTCGTTCAGCCTCGTATTCAGATCTATGGATTACATATCTCGCGAGTATTCATGGGTTTTAGTATCCTCGTAGGAGGTATACCTTTAGCATGGTCTTCTTTGAAAGAATTGATAGAAGAACACAATATCGATGTAGACGGTCTCGTCGTCGTCGCTGCTTTAGGTGCTGTTGCTATAAGCTATTGGGGCGAAGCCGCCGTCCTGATATTTCTTTTTTCTGTAGCGGAGAGACTTGAAGATTATTCTGTATTCCGTAGCAGGAAGAGCCTTAAGGGGCTGTTGGAACTTTCGCCGACCAAGGCTAGAGTCGATTTCGGAGATGGGACAAAGACTGTTCCTCCAGAAGATGTTTTGGTCGGAAACACGTTGATTATAAGACCCGGTGAGCGTATACCTCTAGACGGTCTGATAAGGGAAGGCGAGTCCTCGATTGATGAGTCCGCGATAACCGGCGAGTCCGTGCCAAAAGAGAAAGGACCAGGCGATGAAGTTTATGCGGGGACACTAAGCATCGACGGGTTACTCAAGGTCGAGGTAACCAAAGAGAGTCAAAATTCTACGCTCACTAAGATCGTAAAACTCGTGCAAGAGGCGGAAGAGAAAAAGGCAGAGACCGAAAAATTTGTCAATCGCTTCGCCAATTATTACACTCCAGCGATACTGCTCCTCGCTTTGAGCGTTTCGACCATACCGTGGTTGTTTTTTGATCAGCCATTTACTTTTTGGTTGTACAGAGGTCTTATATTGCTCGTTCTTTCCTGCCCCTGCGCCTTTGTGGTCTCCACTCCGGTGACGATGGTATCTTCTATGACGAAATCGGCTAGGAATGGTGTCCTGATAAAGGGCAGCGTTTTCATAGAGAAGATAAAGGAGATAGATACCGTTGTTTTCGACAAGACCGGCACTCTGACCACCGGAGATTTTTCGGTCACTGAGATAGTCCCTCTACATGATCTATCTTCAGAGGAGATAGCTAAGATATCTGGTAGTCTTGAGTCTAACTCTAATCATCCACTGGCCAAACCTATCGTAGAATATGCAGAGAGCCTTGATGAGGCAGAGCTAGTCGATGTAAACCGCTTCAGATCACTCACTGGCTCAGGGATTGAAGCCGTGATAGAAGATACGGAGTACAGGATAGGAAATCCTGATATCTTTGAGTTAGATAATAAAGCTCGAAAAGAACTCTCTAGGATGACTTCTAAGGGGGAAACCGTAGTTGTTTTAGGAGTTGGGGATCGCCCTCTAGGACTCATCGGACTCGAAGACACTATCAGGGAAAAGTCCAAGGAAGTCATATCTAAACTAAAAAAATACGGAGTTGAGCCGATAATGCTTACTGGGGACAACGAAAGAACAGCTAGAGCCGTCGCGAATAAACTAGGTATAGATCGGTATATCGCCGGTGTTCTTCCCGATGAAAAACTCGATGAGATAGAAAAACTGCAGGAAGAGGGTTTCGTTACGATGATCGGCGACGGAGTCAATGACGCGCCTGCTCTGGTGAAAAGTGATGTTGGTATAGCCATGGGCGCCGCGGGCTCAGATACCGCTATGGAGTCTGCTGACATGGCCCTGATGGAGGACGATCTTTCCAAACTTCTTTATCTGTTCGAGATAAGCGAGAAGACCATGAATGTAGTGAAGGAGAATATCTTTGCTTCTATAGGCGTAAAGTTCGCCTTAGCCGTCTTTACTTTCTTCGGTTTTGTGACGCTTTGGATAGCTGTCGGGATAGGCGATGTTGGGATGGCATTACTCGTAACCATGAACGCGCTCTTATTGGAAAAAAGATAAATCTTCATTACTATCTACAGGACCATGTGGTATCTCTACATACTCAGACTTTCAGACGATTCACTTTATACAGGCATAACTAAAGACGTCGAAAGAAGGATACAGCAGCACGAAGAAGGTAACGGCAGCAAATACGTGAGGAGTAGACTACCTTGTGAATTAGTTCACGTTGAAAAGATGGAAGACAGGAGCGAGGCACTGAAAAGAGAGGCTGAGATCAAAAGCTGGAGAAAAAAGAAAAAAGAAAGACTTGTATCCGGTTCATCCTAGAAAATTTTTCACCAGTACGACCGGTGTTCCTGCGTCTGCTGATCCACTCACTAGGTCGGCCAAGCTCCCTAAAAGGTCTTCCAACCTTCTAGGTGTGGTACCCTCTTTTTCCATAGAATTCTCTGACTTTTTCTCGTTTTTCTTTTTCTCTAGTACCTTCTCTATCTCCTTTGGATCTTTATCTTCTTCATGGTAGAGTTTGTCTGCTAGATATTTGTATTTGACCCCTCTTCTGAAGTGATCCAGCCCGTGTGTCGAAGCTATCGCAGGTTGTGGATCAGCTAGTTCGTATATCCCGCTGGTAGGATCTTTATACGCGCCGTCACCATAGATTATGACTTCGATATCGACACATAACTCGTCTTTGACCTTATCCTGCAGTCTTTCAACGACCTCGTGTCCGTTCTTCGGCGCGAGTTTCAACTTCTTTCCGCTAGACATGTTACTTCCAAGAAGCCCCCATTCCGAACAGACCTCCCCTTCTCTGCAGACTTCGTCCAAAGTTATGCAGTTGTCGAGATCTTCCTTTATCGATTCTTTAGTTTTTTCCCTAGTATGTATATCTGCAGCGATAACGCCATCGGGACCGTATTCCAATATATGCTTCTCATCGTTGCACAGAACTATCTCCGATTCGGCCCCTTCTTCTTCTATTATCTCTTTATAATAATTGACGTAATTCACTTCGGTGATCGGATGAACGCATTTTTCTTCATCCATATCCTCCTCGGTGATGATCTCCTTCCCCAGTTTCTCTACGAACTCCGGCGATATCACCTGGTTGCCGACCTCGTCTGAAGGGAACGGGAATTGAACGATCACTTTACCTTTCGGGACGGCTTTAGCTATAGATTCCAATATCATAGAGAACCTATTTCTGCTCGTTATCGGGAAAACGACTCCTAAGGTTTCATCTTCGTCGAGGTTCAAAGCACTTCTCAAGATCTCGGATACTTCGTCGACTTCGATGTAATTTTCTTGTGACCGTGCGACAACGGACTCGGTAATACAGACCACGTCGCCATCATCGATCAGATCGTCCTGATGAGCACTCTTCAAGGTTTGGAAGACTTCCTCTACGATGTCCATACCTGGTGTGATAACGCCCATCTTCAAACCCATCGCTATAGGTCCGATATAATCTGGTAATCTCGCCATACTTATCTCCTCTCTTCACCTTGGGATGTTAAAACTAGATAACCCATCTTATCCAACGGGCGAAACTCTAGAATATATAAAAGCATTTTGTTCGAAAATTAAAAAAAATACGAATTGCACCCGAAATAGTTAATACTACCACTGCAGTAGTAGTGCTCGCAGTATAAAAAGAGGTTACAAACATGGACGACGAAAATACGATATTTGTTGGAAGTAAGGAAACGATGAGCTATGTGATGGCACTGATGACTCAGTTCAGCAGTGGAAGCGAAGAAGCCGTGATAAAAGCCCGTGGAAGAGCGATAAGTAAAGCTGTCGATATAGCGGAGATAGCCAAGAACCGTTTCTTAGACGACGCTGAGATCACTGACATACTCACAGAAACTGAGAAACTTGAAAACGAGGAAGGCGATGGGACTACGAACGTTTCTTCGATCGAGATAACGGTCAGAAAGAACTGATCGGTACATAGCTTATCTAAAGTCAGGCGCTACATCCGATGCTCAGTCAGCTTCAGTTTGGGTCAGATTATACTATAAGGTTTCTAATACATCAGAGATACTAGCACATCAGACAGACAGTCATACAGGAACTTAGATGAACAAGAAGAAAAATATTCCCATTCAATTTTTTTCTATAGATTCTAATAATTGTTTGGCCTTATCTTGTATGGTTTTGTTGTTGTCCTCCGTAAGTTCTTTGAGTAGATCTATTGAATCTTCTTCATATAATCCTTGTTCACTGAGGACTAATAATGTAAACAGGCTTCTTTCTTTAAGGACTTCGCTGTCAGATCTTAGGAAATCAATGAGAAGTTCTATCGAATCTTCATTATTTATCCCTTTTTTTGCAAGATTATGAAGTATAGAGGTCGCGGATATCTTGATAGATTCGTTGGAATCTTCTAGAACTTTTAAAACACCATCCATCATAGATTCGTCGTAAACACCTTCTATAGAGAGAAACTTAAGTGCTTCTATAGCACTTTCTTTGATCTCTTCGTTACTCTCATCTAAAAGTTCCAATAGAGGTTCGACAGATTCCGATGTATATATGCCTCCTCCAGAGAGTTTTTTAATCGACTTAGCAGCCCTTTTCTTGATCTTTTCACTTTCCCCCTCCAACATAGCATTTAGAGATCTCAATATCTCATCCTGACGGATGCCGTTGATCGCCAAAGAGGTCAACGCCTCTATAGATCCCGCTTTTATATTTTCATCATCTGACTCAAGTAGTTCCGTCAATGGTTCAAAGGAACTTTCATCAGTGATCCCTAACTTGGAGAAATCCTTTATATTCTTCACAGCAAACATCTGTCTTCTTTTCCCCCCTTCTCTTATAAGCCCATTCAGTACTTTTATGCTTTTTTTATTACGGTGGCCTTTTTTGAAGGCTGTTTTCAATGTGGATGCGGCAGCATCTCTTGCGTCTTCGTCTACTTCTTCTAGAAGCTCATTTAGATTTTCTATAGCCGACGATATATCGATATCATTCTTGGCTAATTTTTCGAGCATCTTTGCGGCATGGACCTTAACTTCGTTCGGAAAATCGCTGAACAGATCTTTGATCACATCTACAGATCTTTCGTCGATTATACCTTCGTCTGCCATTGCTCTTAGTGTATGTATCCCTGCTTCTCTGACGTCCTTATCGCCGTCCTCCAAGATATCGTGTATTCCTTCTAAAGTCATTGATTTGCATATGCCTTTTTCCGCGAGAACTTCTAGCGTTCTGACCGCGTTCCATTTTACATATTCGTCTGGGTCACGAAGATTATCACTTAATTTTTCGATAGTCTTCGGTTCACATACATTTTTTTCAGCCAATCCTCTTACCGCTTTTGAAGCATTACCACGTACCTGCTCATCCTCGTCATCTAACAGTTCTATCAGAACTTCTAGAGTGGATCGGTCGTATATATCATTCTGAGCCAACTTATAGATCGTTTCAGCGGCCTCCCCGCGTATATTCTCCGAATCATCTTTAAGAGCTTGCTTTAGAGGCTTTAATGAAGACTGATCATAAACCCCTCTATCGACGAGATCTTTAAGAGCTTTCAAAGAACTTTTACGTACATCTCTTTCAGGATGTGATAAAGCCTTGTTAAGATTCTTGATATCTTCTTTTTCCTTCAATTCTTGAATTGTAGGGATCCGTACCACCTATGACATCATCACATCTTCGTTATTATTAATTTTTTTTGAATTTTGGAAGATCTTGACATAAATCTTTTCTTAAATGTCGAGATCGGAGCCCAGTTTTGGATTTTAATCCATTTTGCCCGAAAGACTTAAATCATTATTTTCATCTCCTTTATATAATCATGTATGACGCCCTATTAGTTATAATGATCATAATCGCTTTGATAGGTTTTTCATTGATCATTTATTTTTACCTTGAAAAAACCAAGAAGAAGCGATTGAACAGGATAAGGAATAAACGGAGTTTGTCACAAGAGGATGAGGTATTCAATAAGGTGAAAAGAACCAAAGGCGTCACTCGCATGATGAAACGAAAAGGTAAAGAAATTGGTGAGACAGACGAGATAGTCGATAAAGCGGAAAGAGCTTTAGAGAATGGAAATGTAAATCAGGCAAAAGACTTAGCGAAAGAAGCTAGTAGGAATCTAGCTGCTGAGGACACCGATACCCCTGTATCCCAGGAAAACGATGGAGTGAAAAAAGCATACACGGTGGATGAGCTTGATGAGGCGGAATTTCAGGAAAGTGAGGAAGGCGATCGAAAGAGAAGGGAACTCGAGCGACAGAAGGAAAAGCTAGAGAGTCTTCCAGACAATTATCTTGAATCCAAATTCGAGTTGAAATTGGTCAGAGAACTGCTAGAGAAAGAGGAAAAGGAGCCGGAAGCAGAAAGATACTATAAGAGGGCTGAAGAATCCTTTGATAATGAAGAGTATACGGATTCTCTCAAGTATTCGATCAAATGTAAAAAGTTGATCCAAGGCAAAGAGGGCGCTGGACTTATATCTGGACAGAAGATCGATAAAAAAGAGGGCCCTCCTGAAGAGGTCAAGAAAAGATTTCCTGACCTGGTCGGAGAGCATGAAACGTCTTCGAAAAACGATAGTGAAGATAGGAAAACTGATAGAGAAACCTTTTCTGACGCATCAAAAAAGAGTGAAGAGCCAGCCGTTTCAAAGATATGCCCTGAGTGTTCTTTCGAAGGTGGAGAGGAAGATTCTTACTGCCCTAAATGTGGTGTAGAACTCACAATAGGATCGAGATGTCCTGACTGCGGCGAAGAAGTAGAAGAGGAGGATGAATTCTGCAGGAAATGCGGAGCTTCGCTCGGTGATCCCGAGTTAGCGTGTCCTGAGTGTGGAGATGATGTAAAAGCCGAAGATGAATTCTGCCCAAATTGTGGAGTGGAATTCGAGTGAAGATCCTTTTGATCAGACATCTGACATCAGTTCATTTTCTATGATATGATCAACTATTTCGTTGATCTGCTCAGGAGATAAGTTACCGACTCTTCTTTTTTTGTAGGGGATCTCCTCATCTTCTATATTCAAACCCACTTCAAGGGCGTTTTTGATCTGTTTCCTTCTGTAATTGAATATCTCTTTTACCACTTTTGAGTATATGTTCATATCAGTTATTTCGAACTCGGGTTCGCTAGGTATCAATCTTACAACGGTGGCGTCCACTTTGGGAGGTGGGTAAAAGCTCTCTCTTGATATATCGAAAAGCTTTTCAACTTCAGCGTTGACAGATACCATCACGGACAATCTAGAATACTCCTTTTCGTGCGGTTCCGCGAACATACGTTCAGCGAACTGTTTTTGATAAGTCAGAACCCCCATCTGGAAATCTTCTTTCAATAGTTTGAAAGTTACAGGCGATGAGATGCTGAAAGGAAGATTTGAGACAACTTTATCGAAATCTGGTATTTCGATATCCAGCACATCTCCTTCTATGATCTCAGTGTCGTACACTGAGTATCTTCCCTCAAGATAACCTGTAAGGGCTTTATCTTTTTCTATCAGTATGGTCTTCGAAGCCCTTTCAACTAAAAAATCTGTTAATACACCGAGTCCAGGACCTATCTCTAAAACTATGTCCGAACTGGTAATCTCTGCACGGTCAACGATCTTTTCAGCAATGTCTTTATCATCGAGAAAATTCTGACCTAAACTCTGAGTTGGTTTAACACCCAATTTCATCAGTCTATCTTTAACGCTCTCTCTCATGTATAGTTCCTCTTTACCATCACCAGTAAAGGTATTTTACAGCGAATAAATTAAATCTGCTTGCTGGCCTTTCTCGGACCAACTAAGATATCTCGAACTTTTGGGTTTCTTCAATCTATGGATATGTTCTCCATTACCACGACATCTTTTACAGCTTTCATACCCTCGTAGGGAAGAACTAGCCGTTCTTCAGCATCTGTCTCGAACAGTTCAGTCTCTATCTCTTCCGCTGGCGTGACAAGTACGTGCTGTATGTTCCCTGTATCTGTATCTATAACGAAGTTGTCTATTTTTCCTAATATCTGTCCATCATTTGTCATCACGGTTTTACCTCGAAGTTCGGTTACAAACATCCTCATATCATCATGCCTCCTTTCTAGATTATATTCTTCTTATTATTATCGGTATATATCGACACCATTAAAATCTTTCTTCTTATTAACGCTTTTTTCCATATCTTCTTCCCATTCTTGATACATCTCGAGGACCTCGTCGTCCACAGAGGGCTCCACTTCATCGAGAGCTAGTTCAAAGTGGCTCATCTGGATCTTTTCAGAATCGTCTTTTATTGCCTTCAGACCCGCTTCTCGGCAGACCGACTCGATATCAGCCCCGACATACGAATCCGTGGAATTGACTAGATGATCGAAATTTACATCGTCAGCCAAAGGCATCTCTTTAGTGTGGACTTCAAATATCTTTTTTCTCGCTTTCCTGTTTGGTATGGGCACTGATAATCTATGGTCGAACCTACCCGCTCTCAGAAGCGCATGATCGATCCTATCAGGTCTGTTCGTCGCGCCAAGAACGATTATATCCGTTGTTCTTTCGATCCCGTCTAGACTCGTCAGGAGCTGATTGACGACTCTTTCTGAAGTCCCATCACTGCCTCTTTCCCCTCTTTTAGGTGCCAGCGCATCGAGTTCGTCCAAGAACACGACAGAAGGAGCTGTCTGACGGGCCTTTTTGAATACCTCTCTGATGGCTTTCTCACTTTCACCGACCCATTTTGATAATACTTCGGGACCTTTGATCGATATGAAGTTGGCATTACTTTCATTCGCTATGGCTTTTGCCAGAAGAGTCTTGCCAGTACCGGGCGGCCCATACAAAAGTATACCTTTCGGAGGCTCTATACCTTTCTTTATGAAAGATTCTGGATCGGAGATAGGTCTTTCGACCGAGTCTTTCAACTTTTCTTTTATATCATCGAGACCTCCTACATCCTGCCAGGATACTTGAGGGATCTCTACCATCACTTCTCTCAAGCTACTGGGTTCGATCTCTTTCAAGGCTTGGAGGAAATCATCCTGCTTCACATCCATCTTTTCGAGGACCTCACTTGGGATCGGTTCACCCATCTCGATCTCGGGAAGAAATCGTCTTAGAGCCCTCATGGCAGCCTCTTTTGCTAGTGATTCCAGGTCTGCTCCGGCGAAACCGTGGGTGAATTCAGATAGTTTAGCAAGGTCAACGTCTTCTGAAACTGGCATGCCTCTAGTGTGTATCTGCAGTATCTCTTTTCTTCCTCTCCTGTCAGGCAGTCCTATCTCTATCTCTCTGTCGAACCTGCCTGGTCTTCTCAACGCTGGATCTATGGCATCCACCCGATTGGTAGCGGCTATGACTATGGTTTCTCCTCTCTGGGTCAGTCCATCTAAAAGCGTCAGAAGTTGAGCCACTACCCGTCTTTCTACCTCGCCTTTAACATCGTCCCTTTTTGGAGCTATGGAATCGAGTTCATCTATAAATATTATCGAAGGTGATTGATCTTTTGCCTCCTCGAATTTCTCCCTCAATTTTTCTTCGCTCTGCCCGTAATATTTTGACATTATCTCTGGACCCTGGACAGATAGAAAGTTAGCCCCTGCTTCACTAGCCACGGCTTTTGCTATCCATGTCTTACCTGTTCCTGGAGGACCATGTAGTAGCACTCCTTTTGGAGGGTCTATACTCAATCTATCGAATAGTTTGGGATGCTTGAGAGGTAATTCTATCATCTCCCTAACTCTTTTCAATTCTTCACCTAGACCACCAACGTCTTCATATGTCACCCTTGTAGTTGACATCACTTCGCTCTCGCTGACAGGCTCTTCTTTGACGATGACTTCAGTCTCTTCGGATATTATGACCGGGCTTACAGGATTGGTGGATATAACCATGAAAGGAACGCTGCCTCCCATCAGGGCGATCCCGGGGACGACGATTGCATCTCCGCCAAGTATCGGACGTTTCAATAATCTTTTTTTCACGTAAGATTCTATACCTTCTCCGAATTTCAATCGATTACCTTCTTCGATCACTGGGGCTATCACTACCTTTTTTGCCTCTTCAACTGAGACCTTTTGAACTTCGATCTTATCTCCCATCGAAACTTTTGCATTTTTTCTTACCAATCCGTCGATCCTGATTATATCCTCGCCTTCATCTTCTGAAGAAAGCCTGAATACCTTTGCGACGGTCTCTTTTTCTCCGATTATCTTGACTACGTCTCCGACATCCACACCTATGTCCATCCTGGTTTTTGCACCGAGCCTGGCTCGATTCCTACCGATGTCTTCTTGGGGTGCTTCTTTGACTTTCAATACTTTTTTGTCTGCCATAGAGGTCTGGTAGAGAAAAATATGCGAAGATATAAAATATTTTGGGAGTCGAACCACTACGTTCAGAGTTCGATTACCATTCGATAGTTAGTGTGTCATCAAAGTCGTTGGTGTTCCCGTTGACATCCTCTACGGTTATATAAACGTCGTAGGACTCCTCTCCTTCTTCCGTCTCGGCATCAAATGTAAGATCTTCTGGTGAAAATTCATACATGTGATCATCGAATTTATCCATCGAACCCTCACGAGTATCGAATTCTATCTCTACGGTGTCTTCGTCGACAGCGACATTATCTGTTATCTCAGCTACGACTCTTATCCTGTATGACTCGCCTGCTGTTATGTTTGCTTCATCTTGAGATACCCATTCTTCCTGTTCTGGGTCGTATATCTCGATCTCCACTTCTTGGAACTGAGGATCGGCAAAATCACTGATAGGCGGATTCATCAGTATTACCCAAACCGCTAGAAGTGTAAGAAGATACACTCCACCGTTCTTGGCCCATCCTTTTTTACCCAACTTGTCTATATCTATATCCGTCCTCTCGTAGATCGGCTTTAAAAATATAATCCCGAGCAGGCCGGCTAGTAAGCTGATCACCCATTCCATCGTTAGGGTGAAAACGTACATGCTGACTAGGGCAAATAACGGTGCTACAGCTACCGCTATGATGGTGGATTTACCTTTGTTTATCTCGTTCTTCATGTATTCGACCCGATCAAATTCAAGATCGAGGTCGAGATCGTCGTCATCTTCTTTCCATCTCTTAGCCATGTGTTCGAGATTATTGAAACGTCTATGTTAAAAACCTTTTGTATAGAAAAATAGATACATATCTTTACGCTATTTTGTTCAATAGATCTTCACATGCGGCCCGAAATTCTGAGAGGCTCTCCTCGTTCACGATCATATGGTCGGCTCTAGCGATAACACGGCCTATCCCCCAATCCAGTTCTCTTTGATCTCTCTCCTGGAATTCATCGTAGTTTTTAGGGGCGTCTTCTCTATCTCTATCTCTTAGTCTTTTGAATCTTGTCTCAGGAGATGAATGTATAGCAACGATAGGTGCTTCTTTTTCTAGTTCCGCCCTGAAAATATTGAGCTCGATCGGGCTTCTCACACCATCAATCAAGGTCTTATCTTCTTGAACCTTCGACAAAGTCCTGTCTGCCCATATCCCCTCATGATGTTCTTCCCGTTCTCTGTTGGCGAACTCACCTATGCTTTCATGCTCAAAGTTCAGATCCGCCATTTTGGCTTGTTCTCTGACCACGTCGCCCATCCTGATGATAGCGAAATCCTTCCTCTTGGCGATCTTAATAAACTCCTCTTTTCCAGCACCGGGCATACCGGTCAACAATATGACTGCCATAAGAACTCCTCAGTCCGTAAATTCTCTCCAATCTAGACCGATGGTCCTGCTCCTGAGCTTCAAGACCGTAGGGAATTTTCTTTTATGTACAGATCTTTCTATCATCTCTTTGACGTCTCTTACGGTTTCTTCAGAAACGCCGTTCTTTTCAGCCACCTTTTCCAGAGGTTCTTGTGCTTCGATACACTTGAGTACTTCGTCTATCTCTTTATAGGTATGTCCCAATTCGTCTTCGTCTGTCTGCCCTTCCCATAGACCCGCTCTAGGGACTTTCTCTATGAAACGTTCCGGTACATCGATCGTTTTAGCTAATTTTTTAACATCAGATTTGTAAACATCTCCTATCGGGAGAAAATCAGCAGCACTGTCACCGAATTTTGTAGTATATCCCAATAGAAGTTCACTTTTGTTGCTAGTACCTATCACCAGTTTGTTTTCAACGTTTGCAATGTAGTATTCTATACAGCCTCTCACCCTAGCCTTTAGATTTGCGTAAGGTAACCTTTCTTCTGGCCCTGCGGGAAAACACTCCAGTATGGGATCGATGTTATGCTCGTCATATTCGATACCCCACTTTTCAGCTATCCATCTCGCATCTCTCATGTCCTCTTCAGGACTTGCACTCTCGGGCATTATTATACCGTGCACGTTTTCTTTTCCTAGAGCATCTATAGAAAGCTTGAGTACGGTAGTCGAGTCCAGCCCGCCACTGATTCCTAAGACGACACCCTCTGTACCTGTTTTTTGGACCTTATCTGCGATGAACTTTTTCATCAATTTGATATCTTCTTCTCTCGGGTCTTGCTCTTGGGACATGATGAACGATTGAGAAGGGTCGTTATTATTTTTATGGGTTATTAACGTTTTAGAGTTTGATGAAAAGCACTATTCTTTATATCTTTTCAACCCTTATCTTTCCTGCATCTTTAGCTTCTTTCAACCTCTCAGCATCATCGACTTCCCCCACAACGTTCACATCACTGGCCGCTACTGGCTTTTCTCCCGTTGAAGCTGGTGTAGGGCCGAAAAAGATCGCTAGCGCTTCCCCACTCGGCCAATATCCTATCGTTCCGATTTCGACTTCCTGTTTAGCGGTATCGTCTAAACCCATCTCAAGACCGATCGAAAAATAGAACTCGTCTCCCCATGTTTGAAATTTGGACTCGAAAGGCAGATTAACTTTGATCTTTTCTGCGCAATCAGTATCGCTCAATTCACCTTCTAGCTCCATGTCCCCGACAGTTATCTTTATCTTGCTCATGCTACCGTATGATATATTAAAATATAGATTATCAAACTTTCGCTTTATCGAAGTTGTAGATTCATCTACCGTCTTGATGGATAACATTTACACTTTTACGCAGTAAATTTCCAAAAGAAATGGAAATTTTTAAATATGGTTGTTGGCCTCACCCTATAATTAATGACCCTGATAAGGTGCAGTTGGGTAAACTATGTACTATGCGGGTTTAGTTTCTTCGATTTCTTTTTGGGAAAATCTGAATCATTGATGACGGAATCGAAATAATACAAAAAACTGAAGGTAATCAACATGAAAGAGATGAAAAAAGATGTTATGATAATAGGAGGAGGCATCTCGGGCGTACAGTCCGCTTTGGATCTAGCGGAAAAAGGTTATGAGGTAGTGATAGTTGACAGGAAACCGAGTATCGGAGGGAACATGGTCAAGTTGGACAAAACTTTCCCTACCGATGATTGTTCTATATGTATCTCCGCTCCGAAGATGGTCGAGACCAGCAGGCATGAAAATATAGAATTATTGACTTACTCTGAAGTCAAAGACTTGAGTGGAAGTGCTGGCAGTTTCAACGTTGACGTTTGGAGAAGAACGAAATACGTAGATCCAGACGAATGTACAGGATGTGGTGATTGTGCAGACGCATGTCCAGTCGAGGTTCCTAATGAATTTGACGAGGAACTCTCCACTAGGAAAGCTATCTATGTTGAATATCCCCAGTCCGTTCCTCTTTCTTATACTATAGATTACGATAACTGTGTAGGGTGCGGTGCTTGTGAGCGTGTGTGTGATGCTGAGGCAATACAATTTTTGGAAAGATCAGAACAGATAAAACTTGATGTAGGTAGCATTATACTCGCTACAGGTTTCGAGATGATGGAGCCTGACGAGTGGCGTGAAGAGTACGGCTACGAACAATATGATGATGTTGTAACAGCGTTAGAATACGAGAGGCTACTCTCTTCTTCTGGTCCGACTGAAGGAAAAGTATTGAAACCATCGGATGGTGAAGAGCCCGAAGAGGTCGCTTGGATACAGTGTGTTGGGTCGAGATGTAAACAGAAGGGCATGCCTTATTGTTCTAGAGTTTGTTGTATGTACGCTACAAAAGAGGCGTCGATAACCATCGGAGACAATCCTGAAATAGATGCTTACGTACATTACATGGACCTCAGGGCCTACGGTAAAGACTTCCAACAGTATTATGATAAGGCGAAGGAAAAAGGCGTCGATTACAGAAGAGGTAGGCCTTCAAGAGTATATAAGACT
>JAFDTP010000008.1 GCA_019594195.1 Thermoplasmata archaeon | reverse complement strand
CCTTCAAGTTCTCTATCGACGGCTTCTAGCAGTTCTTCGGAGACTTCGTTGACCTTTTTCCTTTCATCTTCATCCGGTTTTACCCGCTCAAGTACTTTTTTCATCTCTAGTCGGTTCTAAGACGATTTTTCACAAAAGTTTTAAAACTGTCAAACTGACTCTATCTTCCAAATTCCGATAATATGAAGATAGATGAGATAGAATCAAAAGTACTTGAGCGGGTAAAACCGGATGAAGATGAAAGGAAAAAGGTCAACGAAGTCTCCGAAGAACTGCTAGAAGCCGTCGATAGAGAACTTGAAGGAGATTATAAACCGGAGGTCGTTGGCTCTGTTTCTAAAGGAACTTATCTTAAAGATCCAGATATAGACATATTCGTTAGATTTCCACTATCCGTTTCAAGAAAAGAGATGGAGAAAAAAATAATCAAGGCAGGCCAGATTATTTTGGACGAGTCTAAAGAAAGGTATGCTGAACATCCTTACATCTATGGGATGTATAAAAGCTTCGAGGTGGATATAGTTCCGTGTTACGATATGGATGATATCTCTCAGATGAAGTCTGCTGTGGATCGGACCCCTTTCCACACTGAATACATTAAAGAGAGGCTTGGTGAGGCGCAGAAAGAAGAAGCGATGCTTCTGAAAGCCTATCTTGAGGGTATAGGAGCTTATGGAGCTAAAGCTGAGGTTTGGGGGTTTTCTGGTTACCTGTGTGAACTCCTGATATCAAAATACGGTAGTTTCAAAAAAACTATCGAAGAGGTTAGCGATTGGAGACCCGGACATACTATAAAGATGGTTGAAAGCGATAAGGATTTCGATGATCCTCTTGTAGTCATAGACCCAGTCGATCCTGATAGGAACGTTGCGGCACCTGTATCTAAAGAAAAATTCTCACTCTTCGTTTTGTCCTCTAAACGATTTTTAAATGACCCTGAATTGAGTTATTTTTTCCCGAACGATATCGAACCGCTTGAGAAGAGTCGGCTCATGGAAAAAGTACAGAGGAGAGGTTGTAAGCTTCTCGCCTTGAGATTTCCAGTACCTGACGTTGTAGAAGATAACCTTTATCCACAGGTACAAAAATGTTTGAGGAGGATCGTCCATCAATTGTCGCACAAAGATTTTGAAACAATACACTCGGATTATTACCTAGGGGAGAAAATACTCCTGATATTCGAGTTCGAGAGTGGAACATTGACCAACATCGAAAGACACCGAGGCCCTCCAGTTTGGATAGATAACTCAGAGGACTTCATCGACAAATACGGTAAAGAGGTCTATCTAGATGGTGATAGACTTTGGGTTGACCGGAGTAGAGAGTATACTGAGATAAAAAAAGCGATGATAGATGTCATGGAAAGTATAGATTTGGGCAGCGATATCAATCCATATCTACCTGAAAAAGCCATTTTCCTGACCGAAGAAGACCTAGTTGAAGAAGAACAAAGAGATCTCACTGAATTTTTCGATCGAAGGTTCCCCTGGGAACGTTGAGGTATTTATTTTTCGAAAGAACTCCTCATCTCTTCAAGATTTTCCTTTATATCGCCTCTGAAAATAGAAGACCCTGATATTAGAACGTTGGCTCCATTATCGACGACTTTTTCCGCATTCTCCGGTGATATACCTCCGTCTACGGCTATATCTATATCTAGATCCCTATCTTCGATGGTCTCCCGTGCCTCACTTATCTTTGGAACGACTTCCTCCATGAATTCCTGTCCACTAAACCCTGGTTCTACCGTCATTATCAAAATCAGGTCCAACTTTGGTAAAAATTCTTCAACATTGGAGAATTTCGTTCCCGGTTTTAGGCTCAGACCCGCTTTCGTTCCTGTACTTTTGATCTGGTCGATTATTTCTCCAACATCCTCCACCGCTTCAACATGAAATGTGATTATGTCAGATCCGGCTTCAGCAAACTCTTCAACGTACTCGCCGGGATTGGATATCATAAGGTGAGTGTCGAAGACATGATCGCTCTTATCTCTTATAGCATCCACGATGCAGGGACCAAAAGTCAGATTAGGTACGAAATGTCCGTCCATAACGTCTAGATGAAGCCATTCAGTATCTTGTACTGCTTTGATCGATCCCTCAAGATTAGAAAAATCTGCAGACAATATAGATGGCGAGATTTTTACATCGTTCATTTTGATCAGACCAACCCGAATCTTTTCTTCCAAAGGAAAGTCAAGTTCTTGAAACCGTCTTTCAATGATCGGATCTTTGCTTCACCTTTTCTTTCCCTGTAATCTATAGGTACTTCGTCGTACTTCAATCCTTTTTTTACAGCCTCTATCTTTATCTCCTCTGAGAAAGGCATACCGTCACTGGTAACGTTTAGATGTCTCAAGGCCGAACTTTGGAATACCCACATGCCGGATTGAGAATCGTTGAAGTCCATCCTGAAGAGTAGATTCATAGTAGTTTTGAGTAACCAGTTACCGAAGCGGTGGGTCCACCCCATCACATCGGAGGATATATTGGAAAGTCTATCAGTGGTGATGAATTCATATCCCTCTTTTTCTATCATCACCACGAGATCAGGTATCTTGGAGGCTGGATAGGTGCAGTCTGCGTCTAAAGTCACAATTATATCTCCCTCGGCTTCCTCGAACCCTGTTTTGTAAGCCCTACCATAACCTCGCCTAGGTTCTTCCACGACTTTTGCACCTTTCGAACGAGCAATCTCCCTTGTTTGGTCAGTCGACTCTGTATCAACTATCACAACTTCATAATCTCTACCGGAAAGCGCTTCGTTTATCTCATCCATCACTTCTCCTATGGATTCTTCCTCGTTCATAGTCGGGATAACGACTGATATTTTCATATACAAGAACCTATTTTCTACTCCTTTATATAATTGTTTCTTTTTCTCTAACACCCTTCAGTAGACCACGTATCCAAAATACACACTTTCATCTCACCCTCTCTTATCTTTGATTTAAAATCCCTCTTGACCGGTAGATATGGGATGAAATGAAAGGATGGATCCTCGATATATACCCGGATCTAGAAAGCGGGAAGATAGTCATATGGCTAAGAACTAAAGATGGGTGCTACAGATTGAAGGAGGATTATAGACCCAGCTTTTATGCCAACTCTGACGAAGAGGGTCTCAAGAGGTTGAGAGAACACTATATGGACAAAGATTTTTCGACAGAGTTCGTTAGAAGAAAAACTGACATATATTCTGATCGTGAAGAGAGACTCCTTTCAGTAACGCCTAGACAGGTTTTCGATCCCAAAGATCAACTTTATGCTTTTAGATTTTTTGATGGTTTCGACAGCTACGATTTTTACAATATAGACATACCGCTGGATCAAAGATACCTGATCGAGAACGACATAAAACCACTTTCACTTGTAAGTAAGCGGAAAAATTGGGAATGCTTAGAGCCCGAGACGACAATATATTATTCTAAACCAGACCTTCGAAAAACAACTTTAGATTTGGGCGTGGAGAGCGATGGACATCGTAAAAAAGATGACGAACTTCAGTATATAAAGTTGGACGAGGAAAAGATCGTTGGAGATGAGATAAGCATACTAGAGAGATTGAATGAAAGACTAAACAGAAAAGATCCTGATATATTGCTGACTTCGGGCGGAGATTCTTTTGATATACCTTATCTTGTGCGGAAGGCGGAGATCAATAACGTGGATCTAAAGCTCGGAAGACAGAGGTCGTTTCATCCGCCGAGGAACGGCTCGTGGTACGAATCCTATGGTAGAGTCATCTATAAGCCGCCGTCGTATCATTTGAAAGGCCGGATACATATAGATACCGAAAACTCTTTTCTCTACCGAGAGGGGGGTATAGACGGCTTGATAGAGGCTTCTAGGATCTCTAAAGTTCCTATACAGCGTCTTTCTAGAAGGAGTCCCGGGTCTCTGATAAATGCGATGGAAGTGGATGAGGCACTAAATAGAGGATATCTCGTGCCCTGGAAGAAAAATATATCCGAAGATTTCAAAGATTCTATCCATCTATTGAAATCGGATAGAGGCGGTCATATCTTCGAGCCCAAGGTCGGTTTTCATAAAGACGTGGTGAAGTTGGACTTTGCCAGTATGTATCCTTCGATAATAGACGAATATAATCTTTCTCCAGAAACGATCCACTGTAGATGTGGAAATGATCACGTGGTGCCCGATCTGGGTTATTCGGTCTGTGATGATGAGAGAGGTATAATTCCGGAAGTCGTCTCACCGCTGATAGAGAGAAGACAGAAGTATAAAGATCTCAAAGACAAAAACGATTTTTTTGAAAAAAGAGCTAAGGTCCTCAAATGGCTGCTAGTAACTTGTTTTGGATACACCGGCTATAAAAAAGCAAGATTCAACAGTATAGAAGTTCATGAAAGCATCACGGCTTATGGTAGAGAGATACTGATCGAGACGGCGAAGACCGCTCAAGACATGGGGTTCGATGTCATACACGGTATAGTTGATTCTCTTTGGTTGAAAGGGGAAAAAGAAAAGATATCTGATCTTGTAGAAAGAGTTGAGCGGAAGACTAAATTGGAACTCGAGAAGGAGGGGGTTTACGAGTGGGTTGTTTTTATAAAAAGTAGATCCGACGACGTAGGCGCTTTGAACCATTATTATGGCCTTTTTGAAGGAGGCCTGGAAGTCAAAGGTTTGTATGCCAAACGGAGTGATACACCTAGCTATTTTAAGAAAACACAGAAAGAGATACTCTCAGAGTTAAAAGATATCTGCGGTAGGGAAGATATATATCTAAAGATCGAGAACATTTTATCGCTCGTGAAGAAAAAGAAACGAGAATTAAAGAAAAGAAAAGTAGATCCAAAAGAACTGAGTTTCACTAAAACAGCATCAAAGAGACCTGAGGATTACAATCATCTTACTGAGATAAAGAGTGCATTGATACAGTACGACGAGCTGGGCATCCAAAGATCTCCAGGTCAAAAGGTGGATTATGTAGTGACCGATTCTAAAAGCAGTTCAGCTCAAGAAAAAGTGAAGATAATTCCAAAAGATCCCCAGCTCTACGATACCGAGTATTATGTAGAATATCTATATCGGGTTGTCGAGGAAGTATTATCCCCCTTTGGCTACTGCAGAGAAGATGTCAAAGAGAAAACTAAAACTATATGATACGTGCTTATACCGCAAGCTTTTAGTTATAGTTCTCCAGATTAAATGTTGTGTGAATATATGCTGATGATGACACCGGGACCGACTGAGGTCCCTGAGAGAGTTAGAAAGGCCTTGAGTAAACCTATCCAGAATCCGGACATTGATGAAGATTTCTTTAAATTCTACAGGCTACTCGAGAAAAAGCTTCAGAGAGTATATGGAACAGACGATGATGTTTTGATACTTGGAGGTGAAGGTATACTCGGTCTAGAAGCCAGCATAGCCTCTGTCGTGGATGATGGAGATAAGGTTTTGTGTATATCGAATGGGATATTCGGTGACGGCTTTGCTGATTTTGTCAGGAAGTATGGCGGGCGAGTCGAGATGGTCGATTTTCCCTACGATAGCGGTATAGAAATTGAAAAAGTGGAGCGGAAGCTCGAAGATGAAGATTATAAAGCAGCTACGATGGTCCACTGCGAGACACCAACAGGGATCTTGAATGATCTAGCTCCTATCTTAGACCTGCTCCAAGAAAAAGGCATTCTTACTATAGTGGATGCGGTTTCTTCCCTTGGAGGGACCCGAGTCCCTACAGAAAATATAGATATATGTATAGGAGGATCTCAGAAGTGCTTCAGCTCCCCTCCCGGACTCACCACCTTATCTCTGAGTGAACATGCTTGGGAATCGGTAACGGAGAAAGAAGATGAACATCTCTATACCAGTTTGAAAGTGTGGAAAGATAGTTGGTTAGACGAAGGGCGATTTCCGTATACCCATCTTGTTTCTAACCTTTATGGACTCGATGAATCTTTAGATATGATACTGGAAGAGGGCAAGGAAAAGGTTTATCGTAGGCACGAAAGTGTGAGCGAATTCTGTAGAACGAGAGGAAAGGAAATCGGATTCGAACTTTATCCCAAAGATGATCATCTCTGCTCACCGACCGTCACTGCATTCGATGTCGAAGATGATTCATCAGAATTACAAAAAAGGATGAAGGATGAGAAAGATATACTGTTGGCTACGAGTCTCGGTGACTTAAAAGATGAGATACTCCGGATAGGCCATATGGGATATAATGCAAAAAAGGAAAAAGTTCGAAGGACTATGAACGCTCTAGAAGAACTCGTGAAAGATTAAATAGATGCGCAGAGTATTTTTGTAAAAGGTAAAGCAGATGACTGATGGCAAGATATTCGATATAAAAAAATTTGCGGTACATGACGGCCCTGGCATAAGAACTACGGTATTCTTCAAAGGTTGTCCATTGGATTGTACTTGGTGCCATAATCCAGAGGGGGTAGATTTAGATGAAGATCTTTTCTTTTATGAATCTAGATGTATCGGATGCGGGAGTTGCATTGACGTATGCCCCCAGGATGCCATAAAAAAAGGTGAGGTCATCACTTTAGATCGGACAAGATGTGACGTGTGTGGTCGTTGTGTTGAGTTATGTCCTACTAACGCTCTAAAGTCAGTCGGTGAGAGAGTCAGTGTTGATGAGGTGATGGATGAGATCGAAAGTTCTACCATATATCACGACACTTCTGGTGGTGGGGTCACTTTCTCCGGTGGAGAACCTTTTTTGCAGTTCGGATTTTTGGAGGAATTGATCGAAAGATGCGATGAAGAGGATATCCACATAGCTATAGATACATGCGGTGACGTTGAACCAAAAAAATTCGATTCGATAATGGACCAAGTCGATCTGTTTCTTTTCGACCTCAAGATGATCGATGATGATGTTCATAGAGAACACACTGGTTCCTCTAATAGATATATACTTAGGAACTTAGAAAAAGTTTTGAGTAGAGGAAAAACTGAAGTCATACTGAGGATCCCTTTGATACCGGATATATCGGATACTGAAAAAAATCTAGAGTCGATACTGGATTTTCTCTCACCGTTTAAAAGTGTAAAAGAGATACATCTGCTTCCCTACCATGATGTTAAAGAAAAGTATAATAGGCTGGGTAAAGAGTATCATATAAATATCGATAAAGGAGATGAATTGACTAGAAAAAAGCTCGAAAGGATAAAGAAAATGTTCGAAGAAGAAGGATATAGAGTCAAAGAAGGTGGATAGATTGGAAGGAGTAGATCAAGATCATCTAGATATAGAGGAGGAGATGAAAAATAGAAGGTCCTCGGTCACTCCTATAAACGATCGGATCAGAAGACTGAGAGAACAGTCGGTACAGAAAAAGGTCGAGATATCTTCAGAGAGAGGGGAACTCCTGACTGATTTTTACCAAAGAAATGATCTGTCGGACAGATCAACGCCTATTCAGAGAGCACTAGCATTCAAACATCTGATGGAGAACGTTAGTCTGCCTGTTGAAGAGGGGCAGTTGATCGTGGGACTCAGGGGTACAGATGTAAAGGAAGTTCCAACCTATCCTGAGGTTTGCTGCCATGATGGATCCGATCTCGAAGTTCTTGATTCTAGGGAGAAGAATCCTTACGGTGTCGACGAGGTGACCGAAGAGGCTTACCGCGAAAAGATCATACCTTTTTGGGATGGTAAAACTATACGGGATAGGATATTTGAAGAGGTAGGGGAAGAATGGAAGAGAGCTTATGATGCTGGAGTTTTCACAGAGTTCATGGAGCAGCGCGCACCTGGACATACTTCTGGCGGTGAAAAGATATTTTCTAAGGGCCTCCTGGAGATAAAGGATGACATCGAGAGAGAGATCGAGGAACTCAGATCTTGTAAAGATGATGTTGAACCTAGGATAGAAGAACTGAAAGCGATGAGCATCGCAGCAGAAGGCATGATATCTTATGCTGAGAGATATGCTGAAAAACTTGAGAAGATGGCAGAAAAAGAAGACGACCATGATAGAAAGAAAGAACTCATGAAGATTTCGAAGATCTGTAGAAAGGTTCCAAAGCATCCTCCAGAAAGTTTTTGGGAGGCTTTACAACACTATTGGTTCATACATGTTGGGATAACTACTGAATCAAACCCTTGGGATTCATTCACTCCTGGAAGATTGGACCAGCATCTGTACCCTTTTTACGAAAGTGAGATAGAGGATGAGCTAGATAGGGACAGAGCGAAAGAACTACTTCAAGCATTCTGGCTCAAATTCAACGATCAACCTGCTCCACCTAAAGTGGGGGTGACCTCACAAGAAAGTAATACATATAACGATTTTTCCAAGATAAATATAGGAGGTGTCTGGAAAGACGGTTCCGATAGTGTAAATGAAGTCTCTTATCTTATTTTGGAAACTCTAGAGGAGATGAGAACTCTTCAGCCCAATACTGCAGTTTTGGTCAGTAAAAAATTGCCTAACAGATTTTTGAACAGAGCGTTAGAGGTGGTGAAACCTGGATTTGGCGAGCCTCCTTTCTTCAATCACGACGAGATCATAAAGATACTGCTTAGACAAGGCAAGTCTTTAGAAGATGCGAGAACAGGTGGTGTCAGCGGCTGTGTCGAATCGGGTGCCTTTGGAAAAGAAAGTTATGTCCTTACAGGGTACTTCAATCTACCTAAGGTTCTGGAGATCACGCTGAATAACGGCATAGATCCTAGCACCGGAAAAAAGATAGGTCTAGAAACCGGCGATCCGAGTGAATTCGAATCATTTGAAGAACTGTTCGATGCGCTTGAATCTCAACTAAAATATTTCATAGATATCAAAGAGAAGGGTAATGACAAGATCGAAAAGATCTACAATGAAGAGTTACCTGTACCCTTCCTTTCACTCTGGATCGAGGACTGCGTTGAAAAAGCCCAAGACTACAACAGTGGAGGTTCTAGGTACAATACACAATATATCCAGATAGTTGGCTTAGGTACCATCACAGACTCTCTTTCTTCTTTGAAATACAATGTATTCGATGAGAATAGATATGATATGAGGGATTTCATCGAAGTGTTAGAATCTAACTTTGAAGAAGACGAAAAGATCCGCCAAGAATGCTTGAACAGGACGCCTAAATACGGTAACGATGAGGATTATGCTGATGATATAGCAGTCAAGGTATTCGAAACCTGCCTAGACTTGGTCGAGGATCATCCACCCACTCCGGTTAGAGGAGCCTCCCGAAGAGTATACGGTCTGCCCACTACCGTGCATGTTTATTTTGGCAGCCTCTGCAGTGCGACCCCTGATGGTAGAAAAGCAGGTAAGCCTTTATCTGAAGGCATATCACCTGTCCAAGGTGTAGACAGAGAAGGCATCGGTTCTGTTTTCAGATCGATAAGCAAGCTGGATCATGTCAGATCAGGAGGTACCTTATTGAATCAAAAGCTCTCACCCGATCTAGTCGGGGATGAAGATACTCGGAAAAAACTAGCTTATCTTATCAGGAGTTATTTCTATATGGATTCCCATCATGTCCAGTTCAACGTGGTGAGTGCAGATCTCCTTAGAAGGGCGAAACACAATCCAGAAAGATATAGGGATCTTATGGTAAGGGTTGCAGGATACAGTGATTATTTCGTGAATCTTCCGGAAGGTCTTCAAAAGGAGATAATCGAGAGGACAGAACAGGATGAATTCTAAATCGACTATTCAGGAGAAAAGTTTTAATGTGTATTTTAAAATTGTCCGGTAGGATGAGAAAGACCAAGAGAGCGTTGACCTGTACTTTGATTTTGATTATTTTAGTATCTACTTCGGCGATAGGTGATGTATCCAGCGCTCTAGAAAATCCCGACGAGATCGATGAGGATCATGCAACTTTATTCGAAAGTCTGAACAGGACTACAGGAGAGATGAGGACAGTATTAGAAGAAGCGCTGAGTGTAGATTATAATCTATATGAAAATGAGATAGGAAACCTTTCTTTTGATTATGATGGAGATGCTTTGACCAACTCTACAAAGATCGCCGAGATGATAGAACTTGAGATGTCGAGCCCCGGATCTGTATTTGCAGAAATTGAGGGGAAGGAGATCGAAAGTGCAGACTTTTTAGAGGAATATTATATCCCTATCTATGACCTATCCGTAAATTTGACCCATTATTCTAGAAGACACAGTGATATGATATCTAACATGTCCAGTTTGATGGTCATGGATGTCGAAGGAGAGAAAAGACTGGCTGGAGATATCCACCAGGCTTTCAATAATACACACCATCATCTGATCGCTATGGAAGAGCGACTCAGTAACATCAATTCGATCTTTCTGCAAAAAAGAGGAGATGATGTAAATGTCACGGGTTTTCAGAGATTGATATCAGAAAACGAAGAAATGCTGGATAGATATATGGAAAAATTTCAAAGAGTCGGAAATGAACTAGATATCCCACCCACTCTTTTCATTTATGGTCCTGAGAGTGTACATCCGGGTGAAAGTTTAGAAATAGAGGTCGAATACTTCGACGGTGACGGCATAAGTACGAGTGCCGACATTTCTCTATTGAAGGATGGTGTGACGGCCGAAATAGGATATCAGATCGATGAAGATAATTATTTGTTTATCTATGATGTCGATTGGGATGCAAAATTATGGTCAGATATCCAGTTTTCAGCTATAGTCGACGGCAGTGAAATCGTCTCCGATGATCTCATTTTACAGGTCATACCCTATCCCTCAAGTATAGAATTAGAGACAGAAAAAGATGCATATCATGATGAAATGATCACGATAAATGGTGAGTTCAACACAGAAGCCCCTGTAGATCTGACTGAGATAGATCTCTACGGATCCGAGGAAAAAACGAATCCTGACGCGAACGGTACTTTCCAATTAGAGTATGAATCAGAGATATTTAGATGGGGTAGATCTCAAATAAACGTATCATACGAAGGTGCAGAAAACAATACTATTTTACCCTCTTACGATAGTGTGATCATAGAAGTCAGTATACCCACGGATATAGAGATCTTACATCATACCGAGAATATAAGACATGATGATTTAGAAAACTTCGTATTGGAGGGAAGACTGGTTAATATCTCGGGGGATGGTGAGGAGAATCATCAAGGTATTCCATCAGAAAACATCAGTTTCTATTTGGATGGTGAGTATATTGGGGAGGTACAAACAGATGATGAGGGATTTTTCACTTTTTACTTTTCAGATGATAAGAGTATCCAAAACGGTACTCACGTTTTGAGTTTATCTTTTGACGGTTCAGAAAAATATAGGAGTGTTGATTCTCAAGAGGTCGCTTTCGAGGTTGTTGAAGAGGATGGGTTCTTGAATGATCCTTTTTTTATCGGGATTATAGCGATCTTGATCATTGCCATATTTGGATCCATTTACATATTTGGCAGTAAAAGTGACGATAAAGATATCACAAAAAGTAAATTAGATCCTGGAAGCGGGACATCCCCCTCTGAAGTCTCTATCCCATCTGTGACTAGAGAAAAAGATATTACAGATTCTTATATCAAATTTCTGAAGTTCGTACAGGAGACGGGTATCATAGAGCTACGCAAAGGCAAAACTCATCGTGAGATCCTAGATGAGATGATCTCCCATGAAAGGATCGAGGGGGTCGGTGAAGAATTGAGTCTGGTGACTGATATATTCGAGAAAAAGATCTTTACAGAGCGCGATATAACAAGATCTGAGATCCAGGAGTTCAATTCTTCACTTTCTAGTCTGATGAGAGAGGTGTCGCCATGAAAGCTGAAACAAACAGGATAACTATATATATAGTGGTCATAGCCATTTTCTTCCTTATCCTCTTCCTATCGGTTTCGGCCCCTATCGTTGTGAATGATAGCGAATACAGCATATATAATCCAGGGTGGGATGGCTGTAGTGACCTAGCAGTGAAAACTAGGGAGATGGGTAATTTCGCACCGAATATTGAGCTTGTAGAGGGTAAAAGAACGGAAGTTGTCCAGAGAGATCTATATGAATATGAGATCGAACCTCAGGATACAGGATTGATGATCATAGGTCCTGAGCAAGAATTCAGCGGAGAAAGTATAGATTTTGTTGATGATTTTCTACAAGAGGGTGGCAGAATGGTTTTAGCTGATGATTTCGGTAGCGGAAACACACTTCTTGACGGCTTAGATACTGATTCTTCGTTCCACTCTACTCCACTTCTAGACCTATCTTTCGAAGGAAAACCTGAGTTTGGAGTCGCTTACAACACATCAGAACACGATATGACGGACGGTGTATCTCAGGTGATGTTGAATTCCCCTACGGCGGTTGAAAAAGATGCGAATGCGACAACCCTCATGAGGAGCTCTGAAGCTTCTTGGCTGGATGAAGATGGTGATGGTATCAAAGATGCGGATGAGGAGTTCAGTGAATATCCACTGATCACTGTTGAAGAATATGGCGAAGGAGAGCTGATACTCGTTTCTGACCCGGGCATCTTTATCAATTCAATGCAGGAAAGGAAGGATAATCGGATTTTGAGTGAAAATATCTTAGAATATCTTTCGGAAGAAAGATCAGATATAATATTCGATGAAAGTCATAGAGATATGAGTTTTCTTTACAGGATAATATATACTGGGGATGTTCCAAACAATTTTATCGGTGCTATTTTATTGGCCATAGGAGCAGGATTCGGTATACACTCAACACTCTCAAATGATACTGGGTCATCATTAAAGAAGATCAGTGAGTCGATCTCGCGATTGATCGATAGAGATAAAAGAGAAAAGGATCCAGTCGGAAAAGTGTTAAATAACCATCCTGATTGGGATAAAGACAAATTAGAGATGATACATGAGAGGCTGCCTGAGGAAAATTAAGGAGATGGATATATTGCTTGAATCAGATGTATATGAAGATAGATTTGAACGAGTAAAAAAGGAAGTCGGCAAGGTCATCACGGGATATGAAGAGGTTATAGATGATTTTTTGATTTGTCTGATGACCGGCGGTCATTTACTACTAGAGGGTGTGCCAGGTATAGCGAAGACGACTATGATCAAAGTCTTCACAAAAGCGGTTGATCTTGACCATGAAAGGATACAGTTCACCCAGGACATGCTGCCGGCTGATATATCTGGTCATTATTACTACGATCAAAAAAACGGTGAATTTGAATTGAGAAAAGGCCCTGTGTTCGCACAAGTATTGATGGCTGACGAGATAAATAGGGCCCCTCCTAAAACACAGAGTGCTCTGATAGAAGCGATGCAGGAGAAACAAGTCACGATAGAAGGTAAAACCTTATCTCTTCCGGATCCATTTTTCGTTATAGCGACCAAGAACCCTATAGAGACCGAAGGTGTTTATCCTCTCCCAGAAGCACAACTTGATAGATTTATGATCAAGAGCGATATGGGTTATCTTCAGCCCTCTGAAGAGCTAAAGATGTTGAAAAATAAGAATTCCGGATGGGATATCGGTAGAGTCGAAGAAGTAATAGATGATTTTGGACTGGATATCATAGGGTTACACCAGGATGTTTATCTGTCAGATGTTGTTGTCGAATATATACGCGATGTAGTATTAGAGACTAGGAATATCGATGACCTGGTTGTCGGAGCATCTCCTAGAGCTGGAGAACATCTGCTCTATGCATCGAAAGCTTACGCGTTGATCAACGGAAGGGATTACGTGATACCAGACGACGTGAAATATATGGCTAGAAGGGTACTACCGCACAGATTGATAGTATCTGTAGAGGCTGAACTCGAGGAGTTAGACTCGGTTCAGATCTTAGATGATGTATTAGAAGAAAAGGTGAACGCGCCTAAAGGTGATTTTTCTTAGAGACTTTCCTAAATTTTACGAACAAGTGGAAAGGGATAGCTACGACCATACCGACGCCAAAAAGCATCAAAGTTTGAGGGACTCTGTTATCGGGCGACATGATAAATTCCGATATCGTTAAAATTTCTGGGAGTAAGTAAAAAACTGAAAGTGTGATAAAAACATATGATATAGAGATGGTCGCCGCCTTGAAATTTATCTCATTTTTATCCGCAAGTGCTATCACCCAATAGAAGAAAAGAGGTATACATAAAGTCAGTGAGAAGATCAGCAGTGAATATATTTCGTTCATCGATCCCGCGGTAACGAAAAAACCGGACATCACCGTAGCCAAGATCAATGAAGGCACAAGGATTTTGTCTTCGTTACTTTTAACGCTGATAGATACTAAGATGAAGGGTAAAATGGAGAAGAGAGAATAGATTGTTGTCGAGTGATGGAGGGTCGATATAACGAGCAGGGCCCCTAGTAGGTGTATTATGAATTCTTTATTTCTCATTTTTTTGTTTCACCCCATTCTTCGAGAAGCGATATACCTTCTTTGTCCGGGTGGAGTTCAAAGATCTCGCAATCTAAATATTTCAATCTTTCCAGTATGTTTTCCAGTTTATCATATTCTCTGTAAACAGCCTCTAAAGTTTCTTCATCTTTTCCTTCAACTTCATACCAAGGGCTGAATGGGACTATCACCCATATCTTGTTGCCCATCTTCTTCAGATATCTTATTCCCTTGATCGTTTCCTGGGGCTGCATTTCGAGATCAGAAATCATTATGATCAATCTCTTTTCTTCACTCTGAACCCTGATCTGATCGACTGATGAGAGGACACCTGATATATTCTCTCTACCCGATAAAGAAGAGATCTGATTGATCTTCTTAGAAAATATTTTTTCACTCTCTTCAAGGTCTCTGATATCTAGAGAATCCTCGTATCTATCTATCGATAGATTTTTTGATTCTATTGACCCTGGAAGACCGCTGACTTTTTCATAGATGGTCCTGAATTTACTCTTACTCGACTCTAAATCTTGATAGAATAGGATGTCCTTGTGGTCATAGGCCGTCATGCCTATTTCGTGGCCTTTCAAGTCGAAATTTTTAAGGATTTGGAGGCCGACGTTAGCCGCATGATCGAGTTTTGTTGAGCGGCCTTGTAGTCTTCTCCTCATAGATGGTGAGCAGTCCAGGAATATATGAACCCCTGTAGGTGATACTCTCTCGTAAATTCTAGTCATCAATTTCTGAAATTTCGAGGAAGATTTCCAATGAATGTCTCTGAGTGAATCTCCTGGTTGAAATTCTCTGATACCTTTGAACTCATTGGTTCTAGTAGTGAAGGCCAAGGGATTTTTGGCTAATTCTTTGACATCACTACGTTTGGAATATGTTTTTGCTTTTTTGATAGCGTCTCTCGAGCTTTGAACTACGATCTCTTCCTGGATATCATGATCGATAGATTTTTTAAATATTCCAAGAGGATCATATAACCATCCTGTCAACTTTCCCAGTCTATGATAACCCCGGCTAATAGGTTTTACATCATAAGATAAAACCGACCCACTTGAAAGTTTTTCTTCTTGTTCGATATCCTCCGATATTTCGAAATCATCTTCTAAAGATTTAGTAAGAACTAGATCTAATTCCTTCTCACCCTTCAAAACATGTTCGATTTTGAAATATTCATCGACTGTCTTATTACCCTCCGATATCTTATCATCTATCTCGACATCACATTGGGAGAGTTCGAATCTCGAATAAAACAATATCGAGAACAGGAATGCTGCCATGATAGCAACGTATGGTTCTCTAACCAATATGGATATCGCGATCATGACTATCGGCAAGACTATGAATGTTCTTCCTCTTTTGCTCAAAATAACCTCGGTCATCTCATCACTCTTTTACTTCTACCCAAAGATGGAGATCTCGATATCCCTCTTGGGTATCAGGAGAGAACTCTTCAGGTTTGACCAGCAAGAATTGGACGAAATAAAGACCTGGTTCCTCTATGGTGTAATTTAGATGTCTATGCCTTTTCTGTTCATGATCGAGAGTGAAGTTCTCAACGTATGTGGTAGAATTTGATAGTGAAATAACATCTCGATCGGACATATCCTCCACAGTCATGTTTTCAAAATCGAAGTTGATCTCCATATCGAACTCTTCTTCCTCGTCCTCTTCTTCTGCCTCCACTCTGTTGTCCAAATCTTCCATAGAATCGAGATTAGTACTCGCCAACCTCACTATCAAATCGTAATCCATCTCCTGATGTTCTCGATTCACCGCACCTAAGATCACATGGCCTTCCTCACCTTCGGTCAGATTTGTCGGATAATCATCTGCTTCACCTTCTGGCCCAAGAACATAAAACTCGGTGAATCTCTCACCTGTTCTTGGAGTCGTGGCTATCTGGTAAGCAAGTCCTCCAGATGCTATAAGAAGAACGACTGTTGCTATCACCAACGCTTTGTCTATCCAATCATAATCTTCCCAATCAGGGGGATCGATTTCGAACTTTATGCTGAACATCTCCTCGATCGGGATCGCTCTTCTACGAAGATATGCTAGGATTGAAAGGGTATATATGAAGAGTGATTGTGAATAGAGTATGGGAACTAGACTTATCTCCCAAGTATAATTTAAGGCTAAGCCTATCAAGGGTGTTATCGCGATGCTCAATCCGAAAGATAACGCGACTCTTTCGATATGATCCAATGGTTCATCTTCCGGAAAAAGGAATGATATTAAGACGTACCCAGGAAAGAAAAGGATGAAGGGAAGGCCTAAAATAGTCCTCAGTGTGCTATCCGGTACTAAGATCACAGTTGAGATCAATAAAGTTGTTAGTACTACAACTATTAGAAGGTCCCATGGTTTTTCTTTTATTTCAATCTTCAAACTTTTCTACACCTAATTTTGGATTGTTTTTTGTCTTATAAATCCTTTTCTTTATTACAGCTCTAATGACTCACATTGCTCATAATCTAGATCGTTTTTCATAGCGATCTCCGCTTTCTGCAGCTCTCTGCCGAGATAGGCGGCATGGTCCAATCTAGATACCAACCCCTCTCTTACTATAGTGTCGCAAATAGCTTTCGCTGATTTACCAGTTATCATCTTGTTGAGTTTGCCAGTTTCAATCTCTAGTTCTCCCTCTTTTTGGACATTCAGATAATGCTCTACGATGATCTCGTCTTTGATGACGATAACGAAAAATCCCTTCTCGTCGAATACCATCTCTTTATCTTCCTCAGCCTCTAATCTTTCTATTCTGTTCATTCAAAACCACATTCCTTGCTATTACCATATTTTCGAGTTTTCTTTTCGCGGTTTTTCTATCTAGATTTCTCAACCCACAGTCGGGATCTATCATGGTTTTAGGACCAAATACATCATATGCCCTGTTAATATTTTCTTTGATTTTTTGAATATCCTCGACCTCACTTCTAGTAGTCACAACACCTGCGGCTATCCTTTGATCAATCGAAAAGTCCTCAAAAACATCGTAAAGGTCGGGATTAGATGCGAATTCATGATCCAATATATCTACATCCACCTCTAAGAGTTTTTCGACTATTTCTTTTATATCTCCACAGACGTGTAACGCGGTGGTTACGTCTGCCTCTGCTATCTTTTCTATACATTCTTTCCCGAATTCAGGAAAATCTATCGAGAAGTAAGGCTCGTCTATCTGAATAACCTCACAATAACCAGATAGTTCTTCAGCTGCCATCTTAATAGATTCAGCGGCATCCATTACAGCGTCTTTTTCTGAAGAATAGTACTTATTTTCAGCACCACTTATCATAGTCCAAGGCCCAGTCAAAACAGCTTTCAGTCCTACGGAATCAGGTATCAAGTTTCTTGCGCTTTTAGCATCTTCTACCAAAAAATGACCTTGATAAGAGATCTCGGAGACTATCTCTACCTTTTCTTTGACTCTAACCCCCTTCAAGTCTAAAGCCCAGTTCTCTATCATGCCACCTCTTGTTTGTCCATCAGTAATCAGCTCAATTCCTGCATCAACCTGATCTTCCACAGCCTTTTTCAAACTTTCATGATAAGGATCCTCCTGATCATAGTAAGCGTTCATCAAAGATCCATTGGAAGGAGAACTGGGATAACTGCCAACGACCGTAGCTATGAGTAGTTTGTCAAGGTCCATCGGGACTATATACCATTGGTAATAAAAAAGTATATCGGAAGATCATAAACTGCGGTGTGGATGATGCTCACTGATCTCAGCCCCGAAATAATCTTCAGCTCCCTCTGCGACTAGTTTGTTCACCATCGCGATATTAGGCAAGGACTGATCTGAGTTCTCTATCGGACCATAATATATGAAATCCGCCCCTAAAAGAACTGGAAGGTTATCTATAGATGCGTCTAAACATCCGAATATTTTATCTCTGTCATCATATTCATTCAACCATTTCCAGGATTCAAGAGTGTTGTGAAGCGAGCAACCGGTCGGAAGGCCGAATTCATTCTTGAACACTGGTACTGCCCTTAGACTCTCACAAGCTTTTTCACCAAAAGGTGTTGCAGCAGTATCTAGTAAAGTGTATTCTATCCCCGCCTCCTCAGCTATCGTTAAAAGTCCTTCATCCATCAATGCACCTCCGTGCTCAACTATGTCTACACGTCCTTGGGTATTGTTTTTTTGTGGATTGTAACCGAGCAGAACAGCTCCTTTCGGGGTTTTTTGTTCAAGAGTTTTGATCTCTTCATCTGTGATACCGAGATTGATACTATTATAGATGACTCTATCAAGGGAACCTATCTGACTTAGATGATCTAAAACTTTTATTCTGACGTTGGATTCAGGTATGTCTAATGAAAATGGACCTTCGATATGCTCTAGTGCGAAATCTATTTTCCATTCGATCTCTTCTACCTCATAGATGAATATATCAACCAGTGATGGTATAGACAGCTCTCTTGAGATACGGTTCTGCTCTTTGATCAGATCTAACGCTTTTTTTTGCTCATCTTCAGGATCCTTGAATTGATCCTCGTAAAATATAGTACCTACCATCATAGTTGGATTGACACCGGGCTGGCCACCGATCTTATCATCATCTAGATCATAAGATATTTGTTCTTTAGTATAACTGAACATTATCTATCCTCCATGGAAGATATCTCTCCCCAAGGTGATATCTTTAGAGAGGAATGGAGAGCAAAATCAGCCTCAAATGCGCTTTCTTCTCTCTCTTCTATTTTGACTGCTTTGTAAGGATCACCGTAACTACCTGGATCCATCTCAAGATATCTCTCTATTACCGACTCGATCTCTTCTTTTGAATCGATCCCTATCAGATCGACAGGTTCGACTTGATCTCTAAATCTATCTACCGCTTCTTCTGATATGTTCTCGACATAGGGTACAGCCCCGGTCGAACCGATTATCCTGCCGTTCTCCTCTAGCCCGTTTTCGATAAGTGCTATCAATGTCTGACCAGATCTATGCCCTTTGATCTCTTCGCCGCAGATCAAGATAAATCTTATGTTAGGATTGGATAATACATTAGCTATGACTTTTTCTATACCTAAGTTTTCGGTTCTCATAGGCCCCCATATAGCGACTTTTTCTTCGTCAAATTTGAAATGTTCTGATAGAGTTATCACAGCCACACAAGACTCGCTATCACCGATCTCATAATCACCGGGCCATGGGTAAAGCTCACTCATATTTCGTTCAACTCCTTTATGACTTCTCCAGAGACCCCTTCATACCTCACAGGTATTATATGGGCTCCAACCTTTATATCGAGTCCTCTCTCTTGAACACCATCGATTATTTTTTCGTAGAACTCTTTCGTAAATTCTATCGAATCTTCATTAACATCATCCGCACTGAAAACACGTTTTTGGAATTTAGAGGGTATGTTTACCTGGGGTACGTTCGCGATCAATCTATTCATGTCTTCTTTAGAGGATAAGGGTGTTGTTCCAACCAAGATAGGAGGGATGTTTTCTGTACTTCTATCGAGTTTTTCTAGAAAATCTAGCACTTTTGAAGCATCATAACTTATCTGGGTCTGAAAGAAATCAGCTCCGGCCTCGATTTTTCGAACTGAATAATTCACTTCACCACTCCTTTCTGGTAGGGCGACTCCACCAACTTGAAATTCAGTGGGCTCGTCGATGTCTTCGATGTCGGTCAGATATCGATTTCTATTCCTTGAAGGTGTAGCCGATAATTCGGGCATAAGTTTTCCTTTGTTGAGATAGTCTTTTATACCGGTGATGAGTTCTAATGAGTTTATGTGATCCACTTTTTCTTCAGCTGGATAATCTCCTACTGCATAATCTCCGGTCATCGCTAGTATGCTTTTTATCCCTAAACTCTGTGCGCCTAATAACCATCTCTGTAAACCGCTGAGAGTAGAGTCCCTACAGGTCAAATGAGCGATAGGTTCTACTCCTACTTCTTCTAATATTTTCCCAGAATAAGGGGCGGGGTCTATCCTGACTATCCCTACTGGATTATTACAGATATTGAGTGCGGTAACCATATCTAAAAAGTCGTAATTTTTTATCCTTTCGATGTATTTCTTTACATCCCAACCTCTAGGAGAGGGGATTTCGAATGTTATAGGTAATTCACAACCCTCCAACTTAGATACTAGATCGATCATCATCTATGTAGTTGTGCTAATTTATTTAATTTTTTCTGATTAGAAAAAAACACACTAAAAAAATATAAGTACATGTCAACCATATCTAATCTTAAATATGGAGGAAAAGGGCGACGAAGATCAACCGTGTACGCATATGTCAACTGACGATGATTGGCTTCCGATCCTTCAAAAGGATATAGAGTTAACCCTTTCGTTACATCCTTACTGTGAGAACTGTGGTATAGTAAGGAACGTTGGTCCGGATAGGCCTAAGAAACTTGGTTATTATGTAGAGAAACTTTCTGACCTCGAGAGGTATCTAGATAAAGAGGACTCAAAAGGTGGAAAAAGCAAACTCACTGAAGTTCATAAGAGATTGATAGTTAAGGAGATGGAAGAAGAAGAGGTATTCAACGATCTCTATGGTGTCTTAGCTACTACACAGGAACGTAAATTCGTTAAAATAGTGAGAAAGTTCCGCCCAGATCTGGAAGAAAGCCTTATTAAGTACTATTTGGAATGAGATTGTCCCATGTTGATATCTACGATTTCTTTGTCAGGAGGAGAAAGATGAGCTCCGTGAGTGTTATCATTCCTACACTGAACGAGAAGGAAGGGATTGAAGAGGTCATCGAAGATATACCTGTTGAAAGACTTCAGGATGACGGTTATCTGGTAGAGGTTTTAGCTGTAGACGGAGGATCATCTGACGGCACTATCGAACTGCTCAAAAACTTAGATGTCGAAGTCATCCATGTAGAAGGCGGAAAAGCGAAGGGTGTCAGAGAAGCCCTTAAAAATACTATAGGTGAATTTATCTTTTTGATAGATGGTGACGGAACTTATCCTGCCGAGAAGATACCAATTATGTTAGAGGAACTCGAAACGGGAAGTGACATGGTACTTGGTAGCAGGTTCAAGGGAGATATAAGCGATGGTGCCATGTCTTTAAAAAATCGTTTTGGTAACCGTGTACTCACTTGGCTCGCTAATAGATTATACGGTACGGATGTGTCTGATCTTTGTACTGGCTTGAGAGGGTTTAGGTGCGATGGTATCGATGTAGAGGATATCCCTGGAAAAGGTTTCGAGATAGAATCGGGTATACACTCGGTTTTTTCAGATGATCAAATATGTGAGATTTCAATAGATTATGAGAAACGCAAAGGTGAGTCAAAATTGGTTACGATGGACGGTTTAAGTATAGCACTGCGACTCTTAAAAGAAAAATTTTGAAAGATATATCGAGGTCGGATG
This sequence comes from Thermoplasmata archaeon, assembly GCA_019594195.1. The sequence continues at coordinate 9,211 of JAFDTP010000008.1, read as the reverse complement.
GCCATGCTGGAAATTGAAGTCCATGAAATCAAAGGAAGTTGTCCGATATTTGAAAAAGGAGATCGCATAGTTATCGATGGTCCCGAAATAAATTTAGAGAAGACTGATGCTTTATGTACTCATGCACTTGAAACGATACTGCATTATTCGACTGCACTAGAGAACGGGGTAAACCCCGTCAACGTAGGGCTGAGCAAAACTGATGAAAATACTGCGTTCATGCAGTGCGTCGATCCAGGAAAACAGTACACGGGTGGAGGTACCGTTATATTCAGATGTGATATCCATTGATCGGCCTTCACATCAGCCCCATCTCACCGAGTTTTTCTGGTAGATAAGTTTCAGTAACATAATCTAGGCCGTATTTGGCAAGTGCCTGCTGCTCCGCTTTTTTGTCTATATCGAGCATCGTTTCGATTTCTTCTTTCCAAAACGGTGTGTCGAATCTAGGGTCCTCTAATTCCTGTTCCAGTGCCTTCCTATCATTTTTAGATAGTTTATCTGTCGGAAGATCATAGGCCATTATATCGCTAGCAGTTATACCCACGTATTCTGCGGTGGGTGTAGCGAGGAAATCAGATAGATATGCTGTATTTATGGCCCCATAAGCTACAGAGGCAAAGATTCTGAAGCTCCACGGGTCAGCGTCAGTGAAGACCACTACAGGGATGTCTTCTTCTTCACTCAGCCTTTTTATGACTCTCCTAGTAGCTCTAGCTGGCTGTCCCTTAAGATGTACTAACAAAGCGTTAGCCTCTTCGTCGAATCCGTTCTCTACGAGCCGGTCGAACATACCTCCAGTTTCTATCGCTATCATAAAGTCCACGTCGGTATCCGTGAAGTTGACTTTATCGGATTCAACGTTGTAGGGTATAGTATAACCAGAGTCACCGACGTCATCTCTACAATTTATCGTTCTAACATCGCCTTTCCTGTTCACTTCTTCGACGGTTATATCCCCTATTATACGTGCTCCGTCCTCTTCGGGCCTTAGCTTGAAGTCTTCCCTTAAACAACCGGTTACCAGTTCCATATCTTCGGCCAATCTGTCCGACTCGTTCTGCTTGCTGAATTTTGCTTTGTCCCACCCTTCAGAGATGTAATACATCTCTCTCAATGTTGAGGATTTACCCTCTTCTATCATATCTTGTATCAATTCCAGCATATAAAGAGTCCTTAATAACATACGAGCGCTCTTCAGTTTTTTTGCAGACCTAGTTGTTTTAGAATCACCTAATTTCCAGACTCCTTCTCTTCTATCTAGCTCTATATTTGATTTAGATCTGGTCGGGACTTCCATTTCGGGTATTTTACCCTCATCTAGCTGTTCATAAAATTTCTCGGCGATATCTTCTAGTCTTTCTAACGCCTGCTCATATCTCTCCTGCATCCTAATCGACCTCCTCTATCTCTGCAAGTTCTATCTCCCAGTCGTCGGGCAGCGGCTCGGCCCCGATAAGTTTTGTTTCTCCCACACCTTCTATATAAACGTCGGTACCGTCAAAGTCATCTTTTTCTAATCCTCCGTCGAATTCAAGATTGATAGTCTTAGTTTCTGAAGATCGTAGGTTCTTTAGTTTCCATTCCAGATGGTCTCCGTCGTGTTCGGGCGTTAGATCAGAAGATAAAAGTTCAGTTTCTGGATAAGGTTTTTCAAAGAACACGTTAAGTTCTCTATCTTTTGGAGTGTAATTCATTATATCTATCTTTATCTCGCAGCGACCATCATTCCATTCATAATCTTTTTCTACATAGACCACGCCCATTATCTTTGTCATCGAACGGTCGAGCGTGGGGGGCTCTTTACCCAATAGATCGGCAGATTTTTTTCCTATCATGGGCAGTATATCGTTGACGACTGTAAATTTCTTCTTAATTTTTTTACGCTTTTTTTCCTTGTTGAGATGAGTCCTTAAGCTTCTAGCGCACTCTCTGAGCCCTCTCTCTATTTCATCCACCACAGCAGGGATATCTGCTATAGCTTCCTTGGCCTCGGATGTGAAAGGAACTCGGGTCGATGCCACATGGACCAGTATCACCGCTGGGCCCGAGGGCATCCCTTTGCCACCTCTCTGATCCAAACCGTATATACGCCAATCTATGTTCTTAATGGCGGTGGTAGTTGCACAACCACCTTTTTTGTAGAGTAATGGGACCCTGTTTGCAAATCTCAGGACTCTAACAGGACTGTCTTTGGGAAGGTCCCCACCATAAACAAGACCTACTTCGACCTGGAAAGGATTACCAGAGTAGACCTCAGGATCCCTAGTGGTAGGCGGTGCATAGTATTCTGGATGATCACCTTTAAGAACATTTTTCAGACCTTTTTTTATCAGCATGCTCTTTATCGGAGCCAAGCAGTCTGTTTTTGGTGACATCAACTTGATCTCTTCGGCAGCGTTCAAGATATCCTTACAGTCTTCCACTTCGAGTTCACTCGGGTTCTTTTTTTCTTCTATACCGGACTTCTTGCAGATCTCTTCAGCTTTACTGTAACTGATCCTGCTGAAATCATGCTTCAAGAAAGATTTGACTGTCCGGCGGTCTGAATTTTTTGCCATCTTAGCTAGAGTACCTAACTCTATGCCCTTGAGATGTGGAAGAACGGCTTCAGTCTCTTCTGGAAGTTGATCTGTGGCACGTTTGAACACCGTTTTATCTCCGTTCCTTGTGTAAACGATCTTAGCATGAGGGTTGACGATCGCGGTATTCTTCAAATATTCAAAAACAGAATGGCTACCTCGCCTTAGAAGGCCTTTTACAGTGGTTTCGAATCTGGTCCCATGTTCTTTATCCTCCCATAGCACTACTTCTTGATCTTGAACTTCGGGTTCGTTTTTCTTCGTATCCAAGATTATATCCATCTCAGTTGCGTAATCTTTTTCTTTAACTTTTGAGCGAACGGTGGTGGATCTTCCGGTCGTAAGTTGTCCGTACATAACCACGGCTGAAACACCGATACCCTGTTGTCCCCTACTTTGACTGATCTCATGAAAGCGAGAGCCGTATAGGAGTTTCCCGAAGACCTCTGGTATCTTCCTTTTTACTATACCTGGTCCGTTATCTTCGATCGCCACCCTATACTCTTTTTCATCTAATTCCTCTATCTCGATCTTTATTTCCGGTAAAATAGAAGCTTCTTCACAAGCATCTAGAGAATTATCAACACCCTCTTTGATAGTAGTGACTAAAGCCTTAGTCAATGTGTCGAAGCCTAGGATATGTTTGTTCCTTTCAAAAAATTCTCCGACGGATATCTCCTGTTGCTTATCCGCTAGTTCTTCTGCTATTGAGGCCATAGATTACCATCGCTCCGATAAATCATTAGAGATTGATAAACTTTCTGGATAGGGATCGATGAAAGTGTAGATGGGAAAATGAGAAAAAATCAGTTTTATCAACTATTTTCGACCCTCTTCTTCTATATGAAATCCACTGTCCTTTATCTTGATGTCCTCTCTTTTGCCTTCGAGATATTTATATACGGTAGCGTGTTCTTTTCCTTCTAGTATCATCTCGATAGCCCTTCGGGCTATCTGTATCTTAAAGGGCTGTCCTATTATGCCAACAGTATTTCCTTTAACTGATATGTATGTTTCACTCAACTCCTCTATCAACTCCCTTGTTCTACCGTCTCGACCGATGACTCTACCTCTCATCCTTCTAACGGCGTTGGAACTTTTTCCTACCCAGTCTCGGATATCTAAGAGATCTAAGTCTACGTTATCGTTCAATATCTCAATGGCCTTCTCTGGGTTGAAACCTCTTCCGATGGCTTTCACGACGTCTTCGACTTTGAGTGAAAGTATAGGGTCCTCGATATCTCTAACGTCTATCTCGACTTGTCCACTATTCGAATCGATCTCCAATCTTGCTCCGCTTTTCTCTTCTATCCTTTCTTTAACGCTCCCGTCCTTTCCTATCAAAACGCCTATCCTGTTATTTGGTATCTTAATGCTGGGCATATTATACATCCTCGATTCCTATCTTTTCTTTTATTTCCTTGATACTCGTCTTCATACCGTTCTCTCCAAAGTATCTAACAAAGTTGTTTATATCCCTTTCCAACAATTCTCTAGACATAGGATGATCTAGAAGCACCGCTTGTGAAACATCTATAAGGTAGGGATGTCCTTCGGCGATCAGTATATTGAATTCGCTTAGATCCCCGTGGACCATCTGTAGATCGTTGTAGAGTATATCAATATATTCGATCACCTGATCGCCGATATTCGCCATATATCTGTTTTCAATATCAACGTCTTTCAACATCGGTGCTGGATGACCCTCATGATGCAGGTACTCCATGACCAGTATATTTTTAGAATAAGCGTATGGTTCGGGAACTTTTATACCTCCCCTATGCATCCTTCTAAGATTTGCGAACTCTTTTTTAGTCCATGCATATATCATTTTTGTCCCTCCAGGGAGGTCTTTGAACCTGTGATCACCTTCTATGTATTTTCTGTATTTTCTGAATACGGCGGTGTTGATCCTCATTATCTTCACTGCAACTGGGGTCCCGTCCTTTCTAGAGGCCCTGAAAACTTTAGCTTCTTTCCCCGTCGATATCGGTGATTCTAGGGTGTCTATTATGCCGTCTTTCATAAGGTTGTAGAGTTCCTGGAGTGTCCTTTTATCGAACACCTCTTCGTAAGTTTTTCTTCCAGGTATATGTATCTTCTCGTTCAGTAGCTTTTTTTGATCATCGCTGGGCATCGTTTTCGTATCTCCTGAGATAAGATAAAAAACTTTCGAAGTCAAAAGTGTTCTTCATCGGGAGGATACTTTTTCCTGTTCTTATCTAGCTTTTCTTTCACCGCCTCTTCAAGGTCGATACCGGTGATTTCTGAAAGTGAAAGAAGATATATCAGAACATCCGCCATCTCATCTCTTAGCTGCTCCTCGTCCACATCTTTTAGAGAACAGTCCTTCCATTGAAAAAGTTCCAGTAGCTCAGAGGACTCCAGTGAGATAGAAACAGCAAGTTCTTTCGGTGTATGAAATTTTTCCCAACCTCTCTCATCTCTGAACTCCTTGACTTCTGATGCTAATTCCTCGAGTTCGACCATGATGATAGATGAAGTTAATATATTTTAAAATTCTTGTTGATTCTAAGATGTAAAAGAAAGAGGTATCACATCTTTTCACTGCTTTTTGATCTTATGATCCTATATCTGGATCATATATTCATCGTGATTTCGATAGCGGACACTTTAGTGGGTTGTTCCTCATCTTCGATAGGGATCTTCTCGGTCTCTGTCACTATCGCCTTTATCTCAGCGTCGGACACGAATCTATTTTTAGTTATCTCAGCAACATCTACCGCTTTACTTATCGCTTTACCGCGGGCTTTGATGACCACCTCATCTGATCCGGATTTAAACTGAGTTACAGCAGCCATCACATAGCTCATTGTATCTTTCTTTCCGATAAATACTGCATTTTCATCAGTCATGGGGGACACCTAAGTTTTTAAGAACTTGTTTTTAAAACTATCCTATCTATCTGATTTTTTTAGCATAGATCCTCTTTATCTCCTCGGCTACAGCCTTTCCCTTAGTCTTGACTTCATCTTCTGTCATTATCTTATGGATGACGGCTTCGTCTCCATCCACCTCCACGCGGTCATTAACATAAAATTCTTCCTTGGGCGCGACCTCGTGGATCTCAGAAGAGCTGCTCCTTCCTTTGTGGACGGTGAATTTGACCCTCACTTTCTCATGTTTTTTGGCCCAGAGGTTCTTTATATCTTCCACCTTTGAAGAATCGGTTCTACCCTCTTCTTTCTCTATCGATGTTATCTTTACGTTGGTCCCGTCGAGTATGAGTTCGTCTCCCTCATGCACCCACTCGTCTGGATATAGTGAGATCTGATCTTTTTCAGAGTCGCCTTTCCAGCTCACGACTATCGGTACGTCTATAGCCTTTTTTTCTCTGATAGTTTTATGCCTTGTATTACCGCAGTCTTCACATTTAACTACACCATCTATAGTTACTTCCTCTCCTTTGGTTCCGATCTCTCCCTTCAAGATGTCGTGGAGTGTCTCTTTTTGGCAGGCAGGACATTGTAAATAGTAGGAATTGGGAACTTTCATCATACACACCCTAATTTTCATCATCCTTTTAGATTGACGAGTATATTAATCTTCCCATACTTCGAACCCACATTCGCATTTATCGCCATCGAGTTCTTTTCCACACTGGGGACAATCAGATTTTTTGATAAGGTGTTCTGCCCATGCTTCTTTCACGTCTACCTCTTCGGCTTCATTGATTTTTTGGTAAATCTCCTTTTTGTCCTCGTCATCGACCAGTTTCTCCAGCTCAGTATAATCTCTTACTGGACCTTTTTCTTTTTCGGCGATCCCCGCTTTCTTTGCATAATATGCGAGGATCATACCTCCGGCAAATCCAGTGAAATGGGCTGCATGAGCCACGTTACCAGCCCCTCTGAAAAGGACTATGACAGTCTGGATCATGACGAAGGCCCCAACAGCTAGGTCTACACGCACTCTTGGGAGGATGAGAGGAGGTATTATCATGGTTATCTTATCCCGCGGATAAAGATAGACTAGTACGCCCATTATACCGAAAACAGCTCCTGAGGCCCCGATATTAGGTGTAAAAAGAACACTTGAGGAAGTGACGCCAAAGCCAAATTGAAGCCAGTTGAAAGCATATTGACCCAATGTGGCTACGAGTCCCGCAAAGATATAGAATATGAGGGTCCATCTTTTCCCAACTCTATCCTCTAACGGCATACCTATGAAGAAAAGCACTATTATATTTCCGAAAACATGCATTATTCCTCCGTGGATAAACATCATGGTCAAGAAAGTGTGTCCGCGGAACAGCAACAGTCTGAGATCACCAATATATCTCGCCTGACCCCCTAGATCCAATATGATCTGCTCCCAGATATATGGATCGTACATCAGTACTGTGAACATCAGTATGAATATTATCATATTGACGATTATCAGTACCTGTGTGAGATACATTTCGTATCTAAGGGCGTATATGAGCCCTACTACGATCAGACCTATGATGAGATATGAGAGCAAAATCATCAGACATGTATTTCGTTCAGATAATTTAGTATTATCCCTTGATTTACTTTCGACTATCCCTCCCGTGGCAAAGACTATTAACCGATATATTAGTAATGAATCAGCATGGTAAAGTTCGCTCATATCGCCGACTGTCATCTTGGAGCATTTGGTAGAGATCGAGTTCTAAGAGAGTATAACCTTGAAGCTTTTGAGAAAGCGATAGATATCAGCGTTGAGAGAAACGTTGATTTTATGATACTCGCTGGAGATCTTTTTCATAATCCACATCCTGATATGGACATAGTCGATAGAGCTGTAAAAAAATTGGTCGAAGCTAGAAAGAAAGATATCAACATTTATTCAGTATATGGCTCTCACGATTACAATATATCTCGCGCATCTCTGATAGACGTACTGGCCAGTGCCGACGTGTTCAAAAAAGTAGTGAAATATCTAGATGAAGACGGTGTATTGGAGTTTGAGGAAGATCCTACCGGTTTGTCTATAACAGGCTTGAGCGGTAGAAAGAACAGAGCCGATATAAGTTATTTCGAAGATCTAGAGTTTCCTGAGCCTGAAGGCGAAGGGATCTTTGTATTCCACTCCCCTATCGCGGAACTGAAACCCGCTGATATTCATGAAGATAGGAGTCTTCCACTCTCTTTGATACCATCCGGATTCAAATATTATGCTGGAGGTCATATACACGATAAGATCGAATATGAAAAAGATAAACGGATATATTACCCAGGACCTACTTTCGGTGCAAATTATACTGATCTAGAAAGAGACCAGAGAGGATTCTTTATTGTAGAGGATTGGGAAACAGAATACATCTCCTTCGAGGAACCCAAGATAGCAAAAAAATACGTGGATGCCGAGGGATTGAAGATAGATGAATTGAGAGAGAGATTGGAAATTCTGATAGATAAAAAAGTCGAAGGCGATATATTACTATTGAAAGTATCTGGAAAACTATCTGAAGGATCACCAGCAGACATAGATTTCAGTGAAGTCCGTCGGAGACTTAAAGATGATAGTTTTGACACAGTCTATTTGAATCGAAGGGAATTAGAGGGAAACGATATAGAGAGGATAAAGATAAAAGAGGAGAGAGAGGACGAGATAGAGACGCGTCTTTTAAAAGGATCATCCGATTCTAGTGATCTTCCGATTTCGTTCAAAGAGGATATGTTAGACATATTGAAGAGTGCTAAGAGAGAAGGAGAGACAAAGGCCGATTATGAAAATAGGATCTGGAGTGAAGCTTGGGGGTTGATCCGAAGAAGAGATGAATATGAGAGATCCAATTCTAACAGTGAATTTGAAGAGATAGAGAAGAAAGATATAGGATCCAAAGAAAAAATCAAAAAAGGAGATGATGAACAGATATCTTTGATGGACTTTGGAGATGATAGATGATGAAACTCAAGAGTATGGTCATAGATAATATCAGGAGTTATCAACATCAGGAGATAGAATTCGAAAACGGGGTATTATTATTCCAAGGAGATATAGGCTCAGGCAAATCTTCAATTTTGTATGCCCTCGAGTTCGCGCTTTTCGGTGCTACACAGCAAAATTTTTATGATAAAATTTTGAGACATGGTAAAAAAAAGGCCAGTGTTGAATTAGAGTTCGAAGTAGACGGTAAAGAGTATCAGGCCTTTCGCTCAGTCAAAGAGAGGAGTTCAGGATGGGGCAAGGAATCTTATATGGAGACTGACGGCAAAAAGATGGAACTTTCTTGGACTGAGATGAGGGAGATGGTTAACAAACTCTTGGGTCTTAGAGAGTCTTCCAGTGGGAATGTTGAGACTTTTCATATGGGGATCTATACACCCCAGGAGAGGATGAAAGAGATATTATCGATGAATGAAGAAGAAAGACTTGGATCTATACGGAAAGTGTTCAACCTAGAGGATTACAAGAATGCGGCGGAAAATACCAAGATAATAAGAAATGGATTGAAAAATGAGATCGGAAAATTAGAGGTAAAAGGTGAAGATATAGAAAAAGTCGAGATACGGTCCTCTGTTCTTCTTAGATCGCTTTCTACATCCTTTATTTCATCACTAAGACTCTCAAATCTTTCCTTTTCAGATTTGATTTTATCTTTCTCAGTTATGCAGGATTTTAGATCTTTTACTGTTCTT
>JAFDTP010000207.1 GCA_019594195.1 Thermoplasmata archaeon | reverse complement strand
CTCAGACCCAGCTCTCTTATGAAGTTCTGCAGCCCGTGTTTTCTAAGTATAGTTACGAGTTCTCTGATCCTCTGAATCTTTGTGTTTCTTTCCATGACCTTACCGCCCTATACCCACATCAATTAGGTCCTTAATTTAAATTTTCTTTCGCAAGTAGAGTTTTAACTCTGTAGGGGATATGATCGTTCGGGTTTATATGTTTTTACGAGATAGGGATATAATAGAGAAAATTTGATCTTTTTTTAGAGGGATAAACTCCTTTCAAAGGAAAAAATAGTCGAAGACTAGAACCCTTTTATCAGACAGGCCACTGCCATTTAGCGATCTCTATGACTATGATCATTATCAGTATGGCGATAACGACAGCTCTGGGATCGATCTTAGGACTCTTTTCATCCTCTTCGTCGAAGTATCTCATCAGGCCTGCGGCGGATTGAAAGCCTCCACCACCTTCTTTCTTTGCCATATTTGTCTCTACAAAGGCTTTCTTATTTAATCGTTTTGTTTTTTAGCCGGACTATCTGCAAAACTTTTATTTTGAGAAAAGGTACTCATATGCATGGGTGTGAAGATATGAAGATCAGATGGCTTGGTAATGCGGCTCTAGAAATCTTTGCAGATAAGCACATCGTGATAGATCCCAATTTCACGGTAAAATTTTCGGAAAAGCCGGACATCGTGCTTTTGACCCATGAACACGACGATCATTTTTCACCTGAAGATTATCGTGCACTCGGTAAGCAGGCGGAACTCTACGCTCCTACCTTCTCACTCGAAAAGTTCGAGGTAGAAGGTACTGCGGTGAATCCAGGAGACGATATAAAAGGGATCGAAGTTTTGGAGTCTGACTGTTATGGCTCAGAAGAATCGGGTAGCTATTTTTACCGCGGACTATTGCACGCTGGAGATTCGGCTTATTTTCCCGATGTGGAAGGCGTGAAGGCGGTCTTCACGGCCTGCTTCCCGGATTACTACGATGATTACGTAGAAGCGTTTCAGCGGTTAGAACCCGAGATAGTAGTTCCGTTCCATTACGATCCAGATGAGGATAGAGAGGACGCTTCAGGCCTCAAAGATAGACTGAACGAAGAAGACATACCGAACAAGATCCTAGAACCGGGAGAACATATGGATATTTGAAGAGGATCAGTCGCCGAAACACCAGAACTCTTCTTTCAGAATTTCAAACCTTTTTTCCCCTATCCATTCGACTTCTTTCAACTCTTCCATATCGAAGTATGGTCGGTTCTTCATCAAACTATCGAATAACTTTTCCGAGAATCCGGTAGTCTCGGTAAATAGATTTCTTCCGACTAGATTGATCTCTCTTCTCAGTTCTTCCCATTTCTGATCACCTTCCCAGATTTTTTCATCTTCCTCTGCCTGGAGATGAGCTTCTCTCACCCCTGATCCTTCAGCTCTGTATTTTATTTCTGTGAGTTCATGATGCAGTACGTATTTCTCGTAGGGCTTAAATTTCTCCGATAACCATATCTCGTTCAGAGAGATATCGTATTTTTCCACTATCGGAGGAGCTATCATCTTTCCGTTGTACTCCACTTTGTAGAATGCCATATGCTCCGCTACTTCTTCATGATCTCTGTATATGACGTCGTATCCCAGACTTTTGATCTCTTCTCTCGGTTTTGGTCTTTCGTTCATCCTCAATCTCTTTAGTTCGTCAATGTTTATAAATAT
>JAFDTP010000097.1 GCA_019594195.1 Thermoplasmata archaeon | reverse complement strand
TTGAACTTTTTCTCCCTTTCTGTCCAGCGCCAAGACTTCATCACCCTCTTCCGGGACAGGTAGATATTCATACGGGACGGTTATCTTGCATCTTTCCTCGCTATAGCTGCAGTCGACCACAAAAATCGCCAGGCCTGGACATTCGGTTACGCAGAGAGCACATCCTATACAATCTTCAAAATCTATATTTGGAACGTCTGTGATCTCTTCCATAGATATCGCATCTTCTGGACAAGTTGCAACACATGGATCGCAGGGTATGTTCTCAACACACTCGATGATGACTACGGGACCATTTTTCAGTCTCTCATCTTCAGGTATATCGATATCTTCTTTTCTGATAATCCCAGTACTTTTATAATCTCCACTCATCCGCAGATCACCTCCTTTGTCATCGAGGTTGACGGAACAAACCCTCTAATCATCCGCACACCTCCTCATCGACTGTACAGGTCTTTACTCCCTGCCTTGGGGCTTCTCCATAAGGTCCTTTTCTCATCTGTTTCAACCCCTGCTGTGCCTCTTCTTTAGATTTTTTAGTATCTTCCGTCTCCCCTCTGATCTCCTCGTAGACTGCTGCCCCAGCGATCTTACCTTCTAAGGCCGCAACGGTAGCTTCTTCTATCCCTGCCGCGTCCCCAGCAACATAAATACCACGATTAGTTGTCATCATCTCCTCGGTTCTTAAAGGAACGAAACCACCTAGGTCGGGAACATAATCCATCTCACAATCGGCTTGTCTCAAAAAACCGACGTCGGGGCTCAAACCCACCGCTAGACATATAACGTCGCACTCTATCTCTCTTTCCGTTCCTTCTATAGGATTCCAGTTTTCATCGATCTTTTGGACAACCGCACCCTCAACTTGTTCATCACCTATCGCCTTTTTTATGGTATGGCTGGTACTTATAGGCACGCCGGCTCTTCTGACCTTTGAGGCATGGACCTGATAAGCTCCGATCTCTGGAAGAGCTTCTATGATCTCTACCACTTCAACGTCAGCCTGCAGTAATTGATAACTTACTATAACGCCCACGTTCCCAGAACCGACCATCAATACCTTCTCTCCCGGTACGATGCCCTCATCGTTCATAAGGGTCTGAACTCCACCGGCACCGTAAACTCCAGGGAGATCGTTGTTTTCGAATGAGAGGTAATCTTCTACTGCACCTCCGGCATAGACTATACCTTTGGAATCATATATCTCAAACCTCCCGTTAGCTTCTATCGCAACTTTCTTCTCTGGATAGTAACCTAAGACCTTTGATTCAGTGTGTATCTCTACACCTAACTCTCTTGCTTGTTCTACCAAGTCCTTCCCGATATCTATTCCTCTGGTGCCTGCGTCTTCTCTATGGCTCCCAAAGAACTGGTGAGTCTGTTTTACCAGCTGACCTCCTAGATCATCTCCTTCATCAAAAAGGTGAACTTCCGCGCCGTTTCTCGCTGCAACGATCCCGGCCATAAGACCGGCGGGTCCTCCACCGATCACTGCTATCTCTATCTTCTTTTCCACTCTATCTTTGCCTCTGCCGGGATCCACCTCCGGGAATTTCGCTTTTGGTCCGTGTCTTTTGACTTCCATACCTTCTTCCGCAGGAGTTACACAAGTCCTAACGTTAGGCCTGCCGTCGACTGACATCAGGCATGAGGAGCATTTTCCGATAGCGCAAAAAAATCCTCTCGGTCTTTCCAATTTTTTGCTGTCAGTGAATTTTCTGAGACCATCTGCATAGAGTGCAGATGCGATCGTTTCTCCTTCGTAAGCCTTTACTTTTTCACCTTCAAAATCGAAGTAAAACTCTTCTCCTCTATCGAAATCAAGTATAGGGTGTTGAAATATCCTTCTCTCGTTCATCTAAGCACCGTAATCCTACGATAAAAAGATAAGATAAAAACATTTTCGTAGATTTTCAACCCATATGGGGAAAGATGTAACATTTTCTAGATTTTCTACGTTCCCTACTATAATATACTATCACAATATTTTAGAATTCGATCAAATTACTAATATACCAAGAGTAAGATTGCCGTATGATGAAGAGGTACCTCTGCAAAAACTGCGGGAAGGTCTCCAAGAAGAAAAGGGATTGTGATAACTGTGGTGAGCCGATGGAACGAGAGGATGTTTCTCGAGGCCTTGACGGTTCCGTTCCTTTCATATTTGCGGGTATAGCAGCAGCTGTTTTACTCATCAGCTTTGTAACCGATCGATTTCTGCTGACTTGGTTAGCCTTTCCACTCATAGGTGCGGGTTTGATCTACGATCATCTCTATGAGAAACAAGTTGAGAAGGCACTCGAAGAAAGGATATGATATAAAATATAAAAGCTTCTATACCGCCTTATATAGGGCTGCTCTCCTTTTATACCCAGAAGGTAAAAAGATTAATATAGTTCGAACCTATAGCAAAAGATGTCCTTAGACGGACTAACCCGGCGTTTCGGGATGCACTCGAGATAAAGATATTTATGAAAGACTGAAGAGTATTTGAAGGCAGGTCAAAATAATGGAAGATGAGTCGATATTGCAAAAAGAAGGTTACGATTCTGACAAGATAAAAGTTCTTGAAGGCCTGAAAGCAGTAAGAAAAAGGCCCAGTATGTACATAGGTAGTACTGACGGCAGAGGCCTACATCATCTTGTTTATGAAGTCGTGGATAACAGTATAGATGAGGCGATGGAAGGTTATTGTGACAGGATCGAGGTCACGATCAAAGAAGATGGTTCAGTGATGGTCTGTGATAACGGTAGAGGTATACCAGTGAGTGAGCACCCACAATACGAGAGACCGGGTGTCGAGATCGTCATGACAAAACTTCATGCCGGCGGTAAGTTCGATAGGAAGAGTTACAAGGTCTCAGGTGGATTACACGGTGTAGGTGTCTCAGTAGTCAACGCGCTTTCAGAATGGCTCGAAGTCAGGGTTAAAAGAGAGGGCGAGATATACCATCAGAGGTATGAAAAAGGCAAACCTGTGACCGATGTTAAGAAAGTGGGTGAGGACGGGAAGGTCAGTGGAACTATAACTACCTTTAAACCCGATCCAGAGGTATTCGAAACTATCGAATTCGAATATGACAGGTTGAAGCAACGGATGAGAGAACTAGCCTTTTTGAACAAGGGCCTGGAAATAGAACTTAAAGATGAAAGAGATGACCGGAGAGATTCCTTCCATTACGAGGGAGGCATAGTCGAGTACATCCAATATTTGAACAGGGATAAAGAGAAACTTCACACGGAGCCTATCTACTTCAACAGAAGAGAGGACGGGGTCCACGTAGAAGTGGCCATGCAGCACCGTACTGAATCTTACTCTAAAGAGATATTGGCCTTCGCGAACAACATAAACACGCGTGAAGGCGGTACACATCTGAGCGGGTTTAGAGCAGCTCTGACCAGAACTCTGAATAGCTATGCAGACAATAACGACCTTGCAGAGGATGTCGATATCAGAGGGAACGATTACAGAGAAGGTCTGACCGCGGTCATCAACGTAAAATTACCCGAACCGCAGTTCGAGGGTCAGACGAAGACAAAACTAGGTAACAGTGAGATCAGAGGGATCGTTCAGTCTATAGTCAGTGAAGAGCTTGAGACTTATCTTGAAGAACATCCCAAAGTCGCAGAAGCTATAATAGAAAAGGCGGCGACCGCTGCTAAAGCGCGGCAGGCAGCGAAAAAAGCTAAAGAACTCACTAGAAGAAAAGGGATACTCGACAGCGTCGATCTTCCGGGTAAGCTGTCCGACTGTGCGAACCCAGATCCAGCCAAATCTGAACTATATATCGTCGAGGGAGATTCAGCTGGAGGTTCGGCTAAGCAGGGTAGAGATAGGGACTTTCAGGCCATACTGCCACTTAGAGGTAAGATAATCAACGTCGAAAAGGCCAGATTGAATAAGATGCTCGAGAACAAGGAGATAAGGTCTATAATATCGGCGATAGGGGCGGGTATCGGAGAAGATTTTGATCCGGACGAATGCAGGTATCATAAGATAATAATCATGACCGATGCAGATGTAGACGGCGCCCATATAAGGACTCTTTTGTTCACCTTCTTTTACAGGTACATGAAACCTCTTATAGAAAGGGGTTATCTCTACATGGCTCAACCACCTCTTTATAAGATAACCAAAGGCGGAGGTGTACGATATGCATACGAGGAGGACGACAAGAAAGAAGTACTCGAGGAGTGGGGTAAAAGAGGCGTGAGCATTCAAAGATATAAAGGTCTCGGTGAGATGAACCCTAAAGAACTCTGGGAAACGACCATGAATCCAGAAAACAGAAAGCTTGCTAAGGTCACCGTTGAAGACGCGGAGCGTGCTGACGAGTTGTTCAATCTGCTGATGGGTAAAGAGGTAAGACCTAGGAAAGAGTTCATAAAACAGAATGCAGCCGCCGCTACAAATATAGACGTGTGAGGTGATTTTGATGGAAACAGAAGAAGAACAGATCGCTGACGAAGTATATACTAAAGATATAGAAGAGGAGATGGAGGATTCTTACATAAATTACGCGATGAGCGTGATAGTAGGTAGAGCGCTCCCCGACGTAAGAGATGGTCTTAAACCAGTCCACCGAAGAATACTTTATTCCATGAGGCAGGAAGGTCTTTCCTCCGATAAATCGCATAAGAAGTCCGCGAGGGTAGTCGGTGACGTTCTCGGTAAATACCATCCGCACGGCGATCAGGCGGTATATGACACCTTGGTAAGGATGTCTCAAGATTTTTCACTACGCTACCCACTAGTTGACGGCCAGGGGAATTTTGGTTCATTAGATGGTGACGAACCCGCGGCGATGCGTTATACTGAAGCACGCTTGGAGGAGATCGCCGAAGATCTGATGGCTGATCTCGACAAAGATACTGTAGAATTCAGGGACAATTATGACGGTACCATGGAAGAACCTGTGGTCATGCCCTCCAAACTCCCGAATCTGCTTTTGAACGGATCAAGCGGTATCGCTGTAGGCATGTCGACGAATGTACCTCCACATAATCTGAATGAATTGGTCGAAGCCATCAAGCTTCTTATCGAGGAACCCGAATGCAAGATAACCGATCTTATGGAAGTTCTTCCTGCACCGGATTTCCCAACAGGCGGGATAATTCACGGTTATAATGGAGTTTATAACGCATACAAAGAGGGTAGAGGGAAGATAAAGATAAGAGCTAAGACAAAGATCGAAGACCTTCGGGGTAAGAGGAAGCGTATAGTGATCGAAGAGGTACCTTATCAGGTGAACAAAGCTAAACTGGTCGAAAGTATCGCCTCACTGGTAAAAGACGACGTGATAAGTGAGATTTCAGATCTGAGAGATGAGTCCGATAGAGACGGTGTCAGAGTCGTGATAGACCTGAAGAGAGGCGTCATCCCGGATGTAGTGTTGAACAAGCTGTTCAAACACACTCAGATGGAAGTCACCTTCGGTGTCATAAATCTCGCATTGGTAGACGATGAACCTCAAGTGCTGAATCTGAAGGAAACCCTGAATCATTTTATCGATCACAGAGTAGATGTCATAACGAGGAGGACGAAATATAAACTCGATAAAGCCCAGGACAGGGCACACATATTGGAAGGTCTTTTGACCGCACTCGACAATCTCGATAAAGTCATCAGTATCATAAGATCTTCTGAAGAGCAGTCTAAAGCTAAAGATAGGTTGATGTCAGAGTTTTTGCTGAGTGATGATCAAGCACAAGCTATCCTCGACATGAGGTTGAGAAGACTGACCGGCATGGAGAGAGATAAATTGCAGACAGAATACGAAGAGCTCCAGGAAGATATCAAAGAGTACAAAGACATATTAGGCGACGAAGCTCGAGTCATGGCGATAATCAAGGATGAACTTGATGAGATGGCTGAAAAGTACGGCGACGAGAGAAGGACGGAGATAAACAAAGAAGCTGAGGATCTAGAGACCAGTTTA
>JAFDTP010000051.1 GCA_019594195.1 Thermoplasmata archaeon | reverse complement strand
GGGACAAATGAAGGTACTCTTTGTCGATGATGGGTCCGGAGTTTTGAAAAAAACAGAAGAACATATCAAAAAAAAGAGAGATGACTTTGTCATAGATTTTGCAAGATCTTCTGATGAGGCGCTTGAACTTTTCAAAAAAAACCGGTACGATACGATAGTCTCAGACCAGTATATGTTAGATGTCGGATCT
Organism: Thermoplasmata archaeon; assembly: GCA_019594195.1. The sequence goes on along the minus strand of JAFDTP010000051.1, from coordinate 12,658 downwards.
GTTGGACTTTTAGAAGAGATCCGAAATCTAGAGGATAGTAATGTACCTTTTTTTATTTGCTCAGAGCAAGTAGATGAGATGTTAGTGGTCAAGGCGCTTAATCTAGGCGCAGATCGCTATATAATGAAAAAAGATGACATAGATAGTATGTCTTCTGAACTTGCGAAAGCTATAGATGAGGAGGTAGAGCACAGGGAGCAAGCAAAAAAACTGGTTGAATGGAACTCAGTGCTGATGTCTATACGTGATATCAATAGGCTCCGCAATATAAACAGGATCTTTACAGAAGAGGATTCCGTATCATCATTGATGGAAAGGTCCTCTAGATTTTTACTAGAGACTGGAGATTATTTGAACGTTGAGATAGCTCTTGATAAAGGCGAAGATGGGAGGATAGAACCTTATGTCAATTCAGGCGAACATGAGGTTCAGCATTGGGAGGTCACTCCTGAGGGCCAGGGCGATGCCCCTGAATGCGTAAAAGAGGTACTATCAGAGAAGACTACCGTCACGATAGGTAAAAAGAAAGACTACTGTGATACTTGTAATTATCACCAGGAAAATATCGACCACCATACGCTTTTGATCCCGATGATTTCAGAAGACGATATATTTGGTATACTGATAATCTGTTACAGCCCTCAAAGACCTTTGTTTAGAAAAGAGATACGACTATTGGAAGACATCGCGGAAGATCTATCCTTCGCTAGAAAAAAAATTCTAGCTGAAAAAACATTGGAAGAGGAAAGGGATCTTTTTGTAAAGGGGCCTACTATCATATTCAAGTGGAAACCACAGGAAGGATATCCGATAGAGTACGTATCACCGAACGTCGAAAGTCTGCTGGGCTACTCTCAAGAAAAAATAATGGTCGGTGATATAGAATATGCAGATCTGCTACCCGATTGTGATATAGATCGACTAGATAGAGAAGTAGAAAGACATCTAGATATCGGCGCTGAGAGGATAACTCATAGACCTTATAGGGTGATCAAAAAAAATGGTGAGGTCTTATGGGTCAAAGATTACACGAAGATAGTCACGGATGAAGATGGCGATCTGAAGTATTATCTGGGATATCTCGTCGATATAACGGAGCAAAAGCAGGCAGAGGAGGCCCTTCAGAAGAGCGAAGAGAGATACAGAAGGCTTTTTGAGAGTGCTAAAGACGGCATATTGATCCTGAATTCCGTGACAGGGGAGATCATGGATGCCAATCCGTATATAAGAGAGATACTCGGATATTCCATTGACGAGATGCAGGAGAAGAAACTTTGGGATATAGGAAGCTTCGAAAACATATGTGAGAGTAGAGATAGATTCGAGGAGATCCGGGACCAGGGTTACGTACGCTATGACGATATACCGCTCCTGACCCAAGACGGAGAAAAGATACCCGTTGAGTTCGTGAGCAACCTCTATCGTGCAGGTGGTGAGGAAGTGATCCAGTGCAATATCAGGGATATATCAGAAAGAAAGGATGCGGAGAAAAAACTGGAGGAAAAGCACCGTCTGCTTCAAAACCTCCTTTCGAACGCTCCAGGCATGGCTTTTAGGTGTTTGAGAGACGAGAATTACACGATGAAATTTCTGAGCGACGGATGCGAAGAATTAACGGGATATGATCCTGAACATCTGATAGATAACGAAAGATTAGCCTACTCAGAACTCATAAAATCCGATGACAAGGAGAAAGTCCGCAGCAAGATCGCTGAGGCCAGTGAAGAAGATCAAAGGTATAAGGTCATATATATGATAGAGACGGCAGAGGGTGAGGAAAAATGGGTATGGGAACGTGGAAAAGAAGTGAAAGGTAAAGATGGGGAAAGCTACCTCGAAGGCATAATCATGGATATCACTGAGCGAAAGAAGGCAGAGGATAGAAAAAGATTTCTTCACGAGATTTTAAGGCACGACGTGAGCAACAGGTTTCAGAGCATAAAGGGTTATCTTAAGCTTTTGAAGGATAAGTATGAAGATGAGGATCTGATAGTCAAATCAAAAAAGATTGTAGAAAACACTCAACGGATGATAGATAAGATAGAAAAGCTCAGGGAAGTTGAAGAGCAGGATGATATCTATGAGATCGATGTTAAAAGGATAATCGATGAAGTCCTATCAAAACATGAACCTCGCTTGAAAGAGATCGACATAGAAGTTGAAGCTGAGGAGGGGGACATAAGAGCAAAGGCCGGCGGTTTACTGGATATTTTATTCTCCAATCTGCTCGAGAACTCGATAAGACATTCAGGCTGCGACAAGATCAGGATAAGGCTTCTTTCAGGAGATGACGATATAACTATAATATTTGAAGACGATGGAAGGGGTATAGCAGACGATAAGAAAGAAAAGATATTTGAGAAAGGTTTCGGAGATGGAAAAAATAGCGGTACAGGACTGGGTATGTATCTGATACAGAAAATAATCGATAACTACGGCGGTAGTTTACAGGTCAAAAATTCTAAATTGGGTGGGGCTAGGTTTGATATACAGCTTAAAAAGCCCTGATATCGGCGTCGGTTTGTTGCAGTTCCTTTCTATCCCATACACCCTGTATTTTTCTCCGACCCCATAAACTGTTTATCTCGTAGACAACGATGGCTTTTTCATATATATCAATAACGTTGAAGGAATTCCCGAATTTACTTCTTTGATACACACTAGACATCGAATTAGCATTGACCACCACGGTATCGCCTATCTTCATGGCTGAAGGGTGCGATGAGGTCCCTGTCAATACCAGGTCGATCTTTTTGTCAACCACTTCCCTGAGAAAATCACCACTGTCTTCTAAAAGCCCTTTTTCCCTTGCATGCGGTATCGGAAGGATATTGTGATGTAGAAATACGGACCTGAATGATGTCTCTTCATCATCATCAAGTTTTTCAAAGAGCTTTTCCATCTGAGTTTCCCCTATGTAACCTTCAGGAGAATCATATTGTGCAGAGGAAACACCCTGAAACCGGATGTCTTTTTTCACATGATACTGCACCATTTTACCAAAATATTCCGAAAAGAGTTCGTAACCCAGATAGTTTATGTCTCTTCCCGCAGGTGTATAAACTATAGGTATCTCGAATCGGTCCATATATCCTTTGGCCAGTTCGTAGTCCCTATTGATGCCTTTTTTTACGACGCCCCCACAATGTATAGCGAGATCAGCATCGAGTGAATTTATGGTTTTTAAAGCCTTGAAAAAATGATCTTCTAAAAAATCGGAAGATGAAGATATGAAAGTATTGGATATGTGTACAACTCTGAATACCTTTTCTCCGAATTGGTAAAATATCCTTTTGTCCTTTCTAGGAAAACGATTGTCTCGCTTCGAACCGTCGACCCTTTTGGTCTTGATATCGAGACTGTCTTTTTTCACGTGTATGATGTTGTAAGAATTGACGTCCCCATATCTAGTCTTCTTATCTGAAGTAGTACCTGCGTTAACGAAGACTGTATTTTCTATACGATGGACATTGGGATAGTGTCTGTGACCCGATATCACAAGGTCGACATCGGCTTTGAGGAACAGTTCCAGGAGATCACCCGCGTTTGATAGTACGTTACGTTCTCTTCCGGCCTTGGGTATAGGGATTATATGATGGTGAAGAACTACTATCTTTATCGGTTTTTTAGAATTTTTTGCTAGCGCTTCCTTTATCATGTCGAATTTTACCATGCCGACTCTCCCTACGTCGGTATCGGAGACCGCACTGTCAACATATATCACAACAGAATCTTCCGTTTCGAATACGCCGTTTGCCGCTCCGATATATTCTTTGTAGAGAGATAGACCTCCGCTCCTTTTATCGTGATTGCCAGGGACCATTACCCAAGGTGTATCTATATCTTCGAAGATTTCTTTTCCCTGCCTATAATGCTTCGATTTTCCGTTCTGGGTGAGGTCACCGGAATGTATCAACAGATCAAAATCGTCGTCTTCCAGTTCACTCAGAGCTAGCTCCAATGAATCTTTATTGTAGTGGTCTTCTTCACCTACATGGGTATCTGATATATGCAGTATCTTCATTTCACTCCCTCGAGATATACGTTTCAAGTTTTTGCCTTTTTATATCTATCAGATCCCTGAATGTAACTATCCCCACGATGTCGTCTTTTTCCTCTATCAAAACATGCTGGATCTTTTTTTCTGACATCAACTCAAGGACGTCTTTAGTATTCGCGCTGATATCTATGGTTATCAAGTCTCTGACCATTATATCCCTCACGGGCATATCAGGTTTCAATCCCTTAGCTACGACTTTTTTCTTTATATCGCCGTCGGTCAGGAATCCAACTATTTCCTCTTCTTCTATGACCACTAGAGAACCAGTGTTGAATTCGACCATCCTTTGGGCTGCCTCCTGAACGCTGCTTTCGGTCTTCACACCGATCAATCTTTTGGTCACAAAAGAGCGGATAGGCATGTCTATGTCGTAAAACTTTGGTGCAGCTTTGGTCATTTCATATCACCGGCTCTAATTCATCGATCATATCTTTCATTATATCCCTTATAGTAGATTCGATATCCGTGTTCTCTAGGATCTTAGCTTCGTTATCCTCAGCCTGACGTAGGTTATATTCCTGTATGCTCTTTATTCTTCCTATCTTCTCTATATACCTTTCAGGATCTCTATTACTCCCTTCGGCCCTCAGCCTAAATCTATCTTTGTGTTCTTCCTGTTCAGGCACATCTAGTATGTAATGAAAAACGTGACTATCTTCATGATCTTCAAAGTTCAGGTATCCGGGAACGAGATGAACACCGTTTATGATGGTATTCAGTCCTTCCTTGACCCCTCTATCGATGACCGCCTTCAATCCAATACTAACGAGTCTTACCTGTTGGTCGAATCCGTATATCAATTTATTTTTAACGAAAGGTGCTTTCACTCCCTCGTCGGTCAGAAAGCTAGATTTATGCAGTGCCGGCATGACTTCGTACGGAAATATTTCTCTCAATATCTCTCGGACGGAGTCGCTTCCTATGATCCGATTTATGCCTAATCTGACTCCCAGTTCCGTAGATATGGTCGATTTACCCACGCCTGCTCCTCCTCCGATCAAAACAAGCAGTGGCTTATCAAGATATCTTATTTTTCTGGAGATTCTATAGAATTTTTCTTCCTCTTTGAAACCTCTTTTCAGAAGTTCATCCTTCACCATCTTTTTGATGGCTTTAGATCGTATGGTTTTTTTATCTCGATCTTCTATCTTTTTATTTATATCTCTCACTATATCGTATATCTCGTCCAACTGCAAACCGGTGATCGTGAGAGAACGTGCCAATATACCTTTAGAAAATGGATATTCCATACCCTCTTTGGTGACTTGTATCATATTTCTCCCCCGGATCTATTTATCGAAGTTTCGTAGACATTCAAGATACAATCTTTTAAGGAAGTGACTGTTCCTCCTATGAGTATCGATTCATTATGTAAGAAGACGATATCTACGTCTTTATCTTTAGCACTCCTTCCCGCGACATCTATCGATGCGGCTTTTATCTCGGTCAAAAGCACGTCGGCTTCTTCCAGACCATTTTCTAGGTCCTTTTTTAACATCTTCCTATTTGATAGTTTGTTAGATATACCTACGACGTCTGCTCCCTCTTCTTTTTCTAAGTTTTCGATTATCTTAGGAAGGATCTCTTCTGGGGCCGTCGTTGCCACGTAAACTTTTTTTCCCCTTATATCTTCTAGAGGTTGCGGTCTAAAAACGGTCTCCGCTATTTCGATCTCTGGATTCAGTTTTTTTATCCCCTCCTCGATAGCTTTCACTTTTTTTTCACTCGCCATCGGTTCTTCGCACATAGTGATTATAGCAAGGTCTGAGGTGTTTATCCGGTACTGCCCAAAATATTCGAGTATATTTTCTGTAGGCTGTGAAGCCCCGATTATCACGATCCTCGAGTCCGTCTTCACCGGCGGAAATGTAGATCCAGAACCTTCCATTATCACGAAGTTCTGGTCGACTTCGTTCGTTTTTCTGGCACCGTCTATGACGTTGGAAGAGAATGGATTTCCAGCCATGCCTCCACCACATCTCCTGCAGCCGATCGTAGGGACTTGAGCTAATAGCGCGTCTTCCCAGTAGTCCGATGCGGCGTGACCACCCATTTCTGACACCTGGAGCAAAGTATCCGCGTTCATGGCCATCTTTTTTGGTTCGATATGGTCCGGTTCTGGAGGTCCTCCCCTCCCCATACAGACTATGATAGGTTCTTCTCTCATATCTTTCAATGTTCTAGCTATAGACACGCTCACGCCTGTCTTTCCCACCCTTTTGCCGGTCCCTATTATAGAAAGGCTTGGTTTTTCTAAAATGTTTATCTCTTCAGGTGGAGTGAAAAAGAAATCAGCACCCATGTAAGATGTCCGACTCTTTAGCAAGGTAGAAGCGATCTCAAATCTGTCGGCGTAATCAAGAACCGGTTCATCAGAAAGGTCAACGACTATATCTGGCACATATTTTTCGATAACTTCTCTTATATCCGACTGAGATATTTCCTTTTTATGCTCACCGCCGAACACTTCGATTTCACCCTCTCCCAGTTCTTTAACAGCATCCTTTACCTTTTCAGTCCCTCCTAAAAATACCAAGGCCTTGATTTCGGCACCCATATCCCTAAGTTCATTCAGTGATTTTTTTGTTACGGGTGGATAATGCTGCCCATCTACTAGAACTATTATATTTTTGTCATCCAAGATATCCTGAAAACCTCGATCTATATGTGTCGATCTGTACGAGTCGTGAAATATCATCGCGTCTCCCAAACAGATATTGGCTTTATAATAGATATAGTTTTTGTGAAGAAAGTTTAGCGTGTTAGGATTTATAGTAAAAGACACGACTTTTTGTACCTTTGAGTGTCTTCCACTATAAATTATATCCTCTGCTCTGATACTAAATTTCTTTTCTTCCTCCGTTTTAGCAACATATAGTCTTCAGTTATTTCATAAAATCTTCGCGTCAATCGTTTTCTTCTTTTTCACTTCTAAAAGACTTATTATCCCTGATCATGTCGTCTATCAACTTTTGATTTTTCTTGATCCTATCTTTTTCTTTTTTGTCCACAACTAGAGGCCCCATAAGAGCTACAGCCCTTATCAGGAAAATGATGGAGAGGATCATCAATATGAAACCGGGTATTGATAAAAGCGAATATGGTTGGTGGTAATATCTCACCATATAATTATAGTTCAGTTCACCATTTTCTATATTGAAATCTATATATTCCACTTCCTGCTCTCTAGTGAGATTTATGATAGTGCTCCCGATCCCCTCTATACGCCAACTGTCCAAAGTTCGCTCTTCCCGATCTAGAGTACTGACTGTAGCGTTCGTATCTTCGCTCTCACCCTTAAGTTCTAAGCTCGCGTTAACCAATCCCAGCCTAGGCCTATCTATGAAGGGTATGTTATCACCCGGTCTCAGCGGATCAGGTCCTGCGGGTTCGTCGTAGGGATGCGGTAGGCGCGCCTCGATCCTATTGTTTTCTGATATAGTTTCTTCTTCTATCCTCTCTTCGAGTGCGGGATAGGTAGCTGTTATTGTAAGAAGGAAACCGACTCCGAAAACAACTAAAGTCAATTGAATGTCACGATTTGTAAATATCGTTATCAACGCCTCTTTGATGTGAGAAAGCTTCATCTTGCCCCTATCAAAAAATGATAGGAGTAAGTTATAAATTTTCTTGCACTATCAGTCTTCTTCAGTTCTATCTCTCCTTGGCTCACTATCGTCCAGTCTTGGCTTGGTTTTTGGTGTCGGTTTGTCTTTTATGACTTTTTCCTTCCACCAACCGGTCTTATAGACACCCATAGCCAGTCCGAAAGCAACAACATTGCTGAGTGCCATCCCTGTCCAAACGCCGATCGAATTCATAGACAAGAATATCGCGAAAAGGAAAACGAACGGCAGCCTAAGCCCCCATAGTCTGGTTAGGTTCAATCCCATCTGCAATTTTGTGTGGCCCGAACCACCTAGAAGTGAAGTCACCGCTCTGAATATTCCGAAGAAAGGCATGGCTAAGGAAAATATGGCCAAAAAGTTGGCACCTTCCGCTATGACTTCCGGTGATTCAGGGATAAATATCATGATCAGATTATTTCTCAAGGCGAATAGGAAGGCTGTAAAGAACAGCATGAGCCCTGCTACAGCGAGAAAACCTTTTTTCGCGACCTCTTCTGATCTTTCCATGTCGTCCGCGCCCAATGCTTGCCCCACCATGGTGCTTATGGCCATGGCGAAGCCTCCCATTATTAGGAAAGTTATGTTCAATATCCTGTTCCCTATGCTGTAAGCGGCTCCCGCGACTTCAGGATTCGGAAGCCTGTAGATCACCGCCCAAAGTATTATGAAACCGATGGAAGTACCAAACCTTCCGATACCGGCAGGTACGCCGATGCTTAAGAAACTCTTCAGTCTGGAAATCTCTGGCTTTAGGTAAGACAGCTTCAGTTTCAAACCGACCTTTCCGGAGAAAAGCAAATATGTCGCGTAAGTAGAACCGATACCTCTACTCATTATGGTCCCTATCGCTGCACCTCTAACACCCAATCGAGGTATGGAGTATCCAAATATCGTCGGGATAGTTAGCTCTAAAGGTCCGAGTGCCATTACCGTACCGGAACCGAAGATAAGGATCGGGTTGACGATCATATTTAAAGTGACTGAAAAGGCGGTAATCTTCATCGGAGTTATGGTGTCACCCCAACCTCTTAGAGTGTACATGAAGGCGAAGAAGAGGAACATGAAGGGCAGCCCTAGAAAGATGATCTGTATGTATTGTGTTCCATAATATGCTAGCTCCTGCTCTCCACCGGTCAGTAGATTCATGAAGGTGGGTGTCATGAAGTAGCCGAAGATACCTATCAGCAGTGAAGCAGTTATAGCTATGAAGTAAAGTTGACCGGCGGTACGGTCGGCCTCTTCATAACTTTTCTGTCCGGTATACTGTGAGATCAAAGCTAATGCTGCGATCCCGAAACCCATCTCTATGGACATCATCATGAATACGACCGTCCATCCCTGACCTACTGCGGTCACAGAATATTCGGCGATCTGTGGATCAGGTATGTTTCCGAGCCAAAAGGTATCGATCAGATTGTAGAGGGTTCTCAAAAAAGTCGCCACCATCATCGGCCAACCCAATTTGAACATGACCGCAAGTACATTGCCTTCCAAGATCTCGTTCTTACCCGGTTTTTTCATCCTATCTTTCAGAAAAGTGTAAACTCCTTCACGCCGCATGCCATTGAAGATCTCTACGGGTTTTTTGATGATGCTTTTTAAAAGTGAGATAATCCATATGATGATATTTGATTTATCCTTGTCCATCACTATTCTATTACTGATTTACAAAAAAGGTATTAAAAACTTTGCATGAGTATGCAAGCATTAAGATAGTATGATAACGATACTAAGTCGGGTCAAGAAAGCTCACTAGATAGTCACCTAGAGATCAGATAGTAGTTTTTCCCGGTATAAAACACGTCTCGAATCCAAAGTCCCTCTCCAATTTTTCACTCATCTTCTTAACACCGAGCGTTTCTGTGGCATAATGTCCAGCAAATATGAGAGGCATATCTAGGCTCACTGCTTTGTTATATGTGGTGTAAGTTCTCTCGCCTGTGATAAACAGGTCCGCTCCGTTTTTCTTCGCGGGTTCTAAGGCTTCTCCACCTTTTCCAGTAAGGATACCGATCCGTTCGACTTCCCTCTCACCTTTCAATATGAAGGTCTCTGTTCCCAGTTCATCTTGAAGTATATCGGCGATATCTTCGACCTTACTTTTTTCGCGGAGTTTTGCCATCCTGGCTATCATTCTATCTTTGTATTCCATGAACTCTTCTCCTATCTCGGCTCCGATGACTCTAGCAAGCTCCACATTGTTTCCGACTTCCGGATGTATGTCTAGAGGCAGGTGTGCCCCGTACAGGCCTATATCGTTTTTGATCAGTTCCGATACTATTTCGTAATTTACACCGGTCATTCGTCCTATACCGTTACCCCATATCAGACCGTGATGCACGAAAAGAAGGTCAGCATCCTCTTTTACCGCTTTTTTCACTATGTCCTTTCTCACGTCTACAGCGAAAGCCACCTTTTTGATCTCTGCTTGAGCATCTACCTGGACTCCATTTTTACTATCGTCTTCGATCTCATCCACAGAGAGAAGCTCATCCAGATGATCTATAAGATCAGAATCGCTGATCATATCTGAAACCACCATGTATATCGACAAGTAGGCGGACTAAATATCCCTTTTGGTTTTGATAGGAAAAGTTCCCCAATTACTTATATGATCAAGTAAATACTACAGTAGAATTCATGAGCAGCAGAAAGAAGATCATCGGAGTCATCATCGTCACGATCTTGATATTGGCCTTGGGTATGAGCGTCGGTGATAACGATCCAAAGATCAGAACTTCGTATCAGGTCTTAGATGATGCACGGTTAGGCGTCAACATAGAAGGCGTCGAAGAGGGCGACATCATCGATCTATACTGCCCCGACGATGATAAAGTTGGATCTACAACTATCGACTCGGAAGATATGACCAAACGGCTCGTAGGTGTGATACAGGCTGAGACCGAAGTTACGATGACTGATGAAGGTAATCCTTCTCAAGGTGATTACACATTAGTCGTGGATGACTCCTCCACAGAAGATCCGATATATGAAGAGGTGCTAACTTTTGAGGGCCCGGACATCCAGATCACAGATGCTGATCTTGGAACTGAATATGACGACGACAGTGACACCTGGTCGATAACAGACCTCGAGTTAAAGGTGGATAATCACGGAGATCTGTCGATCTTCGCTGTTGAAGCGGACTTGATCATAGGAGATGAAGCTGAGTCCGTAGGATTCAACGAGGAACTCCTGCCTGGAGAGACGGCTGAAATAAAAGAGAACATCAGCATAGATATTGAAACCGGCACTCATCCGATCGATATAGAGCTTTATTCATTCGATGATGAGATCGCCAGTTACGGAGCCGAGGTGACGATCGGCGAATAAAAGAGAGTTTGAGTTATCATAAAGATATCGCCATTATTAGATCTAGCAAAACATTATAAGTCATCATTTTCTTACTTCGGACGGTGGAAGTATGAATTATTTATTCTCGGTCGATATCGAAGGCATTTCGGGTGTAGTATCTGGACCGCAGTGCAAGATGGATTCTAAAGAGTACGATAGGGCGCAGGAATTGATGACGAAGGAGTCGAACGCTGCCGCAAAAGGCGCTTTTAACGCCGGAGCGGAGAACGTTTATGTCACCGACGGGCACGGGAAGATGAGGAATATAATCATCGAGGACCTGGATGAGAGAGTTGAATTGTTCAGCGGGAGACCCAAGATCCTCTCACAGATGGAAGGGTTGAGTGGAGAGTTGGACGGAGTAGGCTACGTAGGGTATCACAGCTCGGCTCACAGCCAGGGCACGCTCTCACATACATACTCCGGTGCTGTTGTCGATAAACTCATGATCGGTGATGTGATGGCTAGCGAATTCGCGATGAATTCCTTCCTCGCGGCTAAATACGACGTGCCGGTTTTCTTCTTAGCCGGAGACGATGAGATAATACGTGAAGCTAAAGAGCTGTATCCAGATATACCTCATGTACAGACAAAGAAGGCTACTGGAAGATACAGCGCTAAGTGCAGGCATCCGAAGGTGGTTAGAGAGGAGATAGAGGAAAAAGTTAGAGAAGCTGTAGAAAACGATATGGGGGAAGTCATAGAACCGAAAGAGACACGCTTCAATGTGTGGTTCAAAGATGCCGGAAAGCTCGATAATCTAGAACTTTTACCTTCAGTAGAGAGAACTGGACCGAAAGAATTCATCATCGAGACCGGAGATATAGAGACGAACTACAAGGTCTTCCGCGCATGTACGATGCTGGCGACAGTGGATTCACAGTGATCGGACCTCCCCAAAAACAAAAAAATTTATATTCAAATCTTTTTTTCCACATCTATCGGTGAAAAAAATGACACAAAATTATGGCCCTACTCAAGAGAGCGGCATGCCTAGAAAGAGACGCTTCAATCACGCCTCGGTTTTCCGACGCATAGGTGCTTATATCATAGATAGCATCATTTTGGTCATCTTTTTTATGTTCGCAATAGGTGGTTTGATCTTTTTTGATTTTATCTCTAGTGAGCTATTCGTTGATATAGGTGGTGAACCGGGAGCTGTTTTTTCGGGTGTCCTTTCCGCTTCTTATATCGGTCTTTCTTTGTTGAGTTCATTAGTGGTTCTGCTTTACTTCTCTATACTGGAGTCAAAAATAGGAGGTGGCTCTACTTTGGGTAAAAATCTCTTTAACATAAAGGTGATAGGAAACAGGGGTGAAAAGATAGGCTTAGGTCCTTCTCTGCTGCGGAATATTGTTCGCTGGTTATGGCAGATCCCTTGTTTAGGTTTCATCATATTGATAATAGACGTTTTGCTGATAGCGGACAGCGATCAAAGGATAGGAGACAAGATCATCGACACTTACGTGGTCGAAGAGATCGGTGTTCTTCGCAGTGGCTCAGTTTATGATGATTTTGAAGATCATACTCAGTTCGATAGTTCCGGATTCGACGATGAAAGATCTGATCACGAAGCTGGTGATGAAGATAAACCGATAACCGAGTCTAAAGATTG
>JAFDTP010000088.1 GCA_019594195.1 Thermoplasmata archaeon | reverse complement strand
TGAAGAAGTCACTATAACTGCTGAGCCAGACGAAGGATGGGAATTCGTCGGATGGACTGGCGATGTACCCGAAGGTGAAGAAGGCGAAGAGATAACGATCACTATAGATGAAGATAAAGAGATAACTGCGGTCTTCGAAGAAGAAGAGGTAGAAGAGACGCCTGGATTTCTGCTCAGTGTTCTTCTGACAGCTGTTATAATTTCGATAGTGATCGATAAAAGTAAAAAGAACAAGGAGTCATAGTAAGATCGCATCTGTAGTATGATGATTTTCAGAAAGGTTTCCTCTATTGGCTAGTCAATCAGGCCTCGCAAGGATAGATGCATATCGCTCGGTCTTAACAGATTTAAGGATATCGGTAATAAAACTTCAGATTATGGGAAATGAGTTTATGAATAGTCGAGTCTAAAGGCAAAATTATTATATCTAAATTGTCCAGTTATGTTATAAAAAGATGAAAGTCATCTACCACCCATACTTTACCGATCACGATTATTCTTCAGATCCAGCTGCCGAAAGTGGCAGAATACAGTGCATATTGGATGAGTTGGAAGACAAACCAAATATCGATTTCTGTAGACCAAAAACCGCCGAGAGAGAAGAGATAGAACTCGTGCATTCCCCAGAACATGTTCAAAGCATAAAACAGAGGAGTGCAAAACTATACGAGATGGCGAGTCTCTCAGCTGGAGGAGCTTTAACAGCGGCTGAATTTGCTTATGATGGGTCTCCGACTTTCGCAGTGATCAGACCGCCGGGACATCATGCATCTCCGGACTCTAATTGGGGTTTTTGTTACTTCAATAATATGGCCATAGCTATCGATAATCTTAAGGCTTCTGGAAAGATCGACAGCGCCTTCGTGATGGATTTTGACCTTCATACCGGAGACGGCAACATAAATTGTCTTGATGATGACCACGAGATAAAGATAGTCAATCCTAGATCTGCTGATAGGAAAGGATATTTAGAAGAAGTGCAGGCACATCTAGCTAGTTCAGGTAAATATGACATACTCGGTGTTTCTGCAGGTTTCGATCTTCATGTCGATGATTGGGGAGGTGAACTGATGACGGATGATTACCGAAGGTTGGGAGAGATGTTGAAAAATTTCTCTAAGAAATCCTGTAATGGTAGAAGATTCGCTGTTTTAGAAGGCGGCTATAATCATGAAGTATTGGGGAAAAATGTTGTAGAATTCATCGAAGGTTTTTCTGATTGAGAGCTTTTAAAGAAGACCAGATATTTTCAGTTCTTTTAATTTTTCTTCTCTCGGCTTGCCTTCCTCGTTCCACCCCATCATCTCGTAGTACTCATCCAGCATCGAAGAGATGTCAAATACGTTATCTGCGGAGCCTCCTTTCTCTAGAGGCTCATGGAATCTCTTCGGTAGGTGGTCATCTTTTCTATCGAAACCCGCTTTGACGTTGAATTCTCTCTCTAGGTTATATATGCGCTCTCCGACTCGATGTAGATCACTGACAGTGTATTCCAAACCGGTCACGTCCTGGATGAAGCGAGAGTAAAAGTTCTCATCTAGAGCGAAAGCTGAGAACTTGCAGACGATAAGAGAATCGATATAGGCGTTCCTCTCTTGTGATCTTTTTACGAGCTGTGATTTACCGCTGGTCTTGAATCTATCGAACAGTTTAGGTACTCCGAATATCTCTTCACCGATCATGTAACCTCTAAGATGACAACCCCCTCGATTGGAAGTAGCGAATGAAAGCGCCTGTCCCGCGGCTCCCCTAGGATCGTAAGCCGGGAGTTCCATACCTTTGACAGTCATGGAAAGATCGCATCCATACTTTTCACACAGTCTTTTAGAACCTCTAGCGAGTTCCTCACCGACCCCTTCTTCACAAGCTATCTTCTCTATCAGTTCTTCCGCGTCCTCATCAAAACCTTCTAGTTTAGACCAAACTCCTTTCTCAGCCATCTCCATCGCGCAGGCGAGAGTTCCGCCTGTAGATATAGTATCCAGTCCCAATTCGTTGCATCGGTAATTCAACTCTGTGACATCTTCAAGCTCGAAGTTATCTATATTCGAACCGAGCGCCCAGACACTCTCGTATTCTGGACCTTTACCTTTCTTCTCTTCTGTCTCAGTCTTCAACCCGCACCTTATCGGGCATGCGTAGCAGCCTTCGTGCTGCTCAACTATCTCGTCTTTCATCCTTTCTCCGGATATCTCTTCAGCCTCGCTCTCCTCAGCGGACTCCTGAAAATTTTTCTTGGAGAACATACCCAGCCAGGTAAGAAGATTGACCAGTATCGGGGTTCCAAATTTTTTTAGTCCTCTTGACGTGACCGGAGATGATGAGATCTTTGATACAGCCTTTTTGACATGTTTTTTCAGCAATTCTTCATCATGCACCGGGACATCTTTCGATCCCTTTACAGAGACAGCTTTCAGATTTTTGCTTCCCATGACCGCACCCATACCACCTCTCCCGAACACACGAAAACCGTCAGTGACTATGGAGGAATACAAGACTTCGTTCTCTCCCGCCGGTCCGATCACTGCACTTTCTCCGTCCAGTTTATCGAGACATTCTCCGGTCTCTTCACCCCAAAGATCGGTCTCTATGATCTCTATATCTCCCTCATCGATCTCTAATTTTACGGGTTCCTCAGCTTTTCCTTCTATGATCATCGCGTCGAAACCGCTCCTTTTGAATTCCTTCCCAATCGAGCCACCAACATTGGAATCCGCTATAGTCCCGGTCAAAGGTGATTTTGAAGAGACAGAGAATCTACCGGAAGTGGGAACTGAAGTCCCGGTAAGAGGTCCTGAGGCGAAGATAAGAACGTTATCTTCTAAAGGATCAAAATCGGGTACTATCTCATCGACCAATAATCTAGCGCCGAGACCTCTACCACCGATGAAGTCTTTGAGTATCTGTTCACCGATACTTTCGTAGTTGACCTTACTTTCGGTTAGATCTACTCTAGCTAACCTGTTCCACCAGCCGTTCATACGTCCTCTTATTCTGATTTTACCTATAATTTTTTTGTGTAGTACCTAGGATGACTACCTTTTCGGGTATAATATTAAAATACCACCTCTCAACTCCAAAAATCATGGCATCGTTCCTAGACACACTGAAAAATGCAGAAGAGAAGTGGAGAGCACGCTGGAAAGAGGCGGGTATTTTCAGACCCGATAAGGATTCGGATAGACCGAATTATTACCTATTGGAGATGTATCCATATCCTTCCGGTACTCTTCACATGGGCCATATGAGGAACTACTCTATCGGTGATTCCGTCGCTAGATTCAGAAGGATGCAGGGTTACGATGTCCTATATCCGATGGGATGGGATTCCTTCGGTCTGCCCACGGAGAACGCCGCTATCGATAACGATGTCAGTCCTGAAGAGTGGACCCAAAAATGTATAGAAGATATGAAAGAACAGATGGCTTCTCTAGGACTGTCATACGATTGGGATAGAGAAGTCGCCTCGCACTGGAAGGAATATTATAGATGGGACCAGTGGTTCTTCCTCAAATTCCTGGAGAGGGATCTAGCTTATAAAAAGGAAGCTGAAGTGAATTATTGTTCAGAGTGCGAGACAGTTCTAGCGAACGAACAGGTAGAAGCAGGACGATGCTGGAGATGTGAATCTTTGGTCGAAAAAAAGGACCTCGATCAGTGGTTCTTCAATATAACCGAATATGCGGATGAACTTCTTGAAGATCTAGAGCAATTGGAGAACTGGCCTGAGAAAGTAAAGAAGATGCAGAAGGACTGGATAGGGAGGAGCGAAGGAGCTGAGATAATATTCCAAAC
Source organism: Thermoplasmata archaeon (assembly GCA_019594195.1). The sequence continues at coordinate 3,028 of JAFDTP010000088.1, read as the reverse complement.
CGAAGATGGAGAAGATATACCCGTTTATACTACCAGACCTGACACTCTTTTCGGATCTACTTTCATGGTATTGGCTCCGGAACACGATATTTCTGAGGAGGTCGCTGAAAAAGACGAAGAGATAAAGCGATTCGTGAAAAGAGCTAAGAGATTGAAAACCAGTGTGAGAGAACAGAAAGGTAAAGAGGGCATCTACACGGGAAAGAAAGCGATAAATCCTGTGAACGGTGAAGAGATCCCTATATATATCGCGGATTTCGTTTTGGAGACCTATGGTACCGGAGCTATCATGGCAGTACCTGCCCACGATCAGAGAGATTTCGAATTCGCACAGGAACACGAACTCCCCATAAGACCGGTCATAGAGACGGAAAATGAAGATATAGAAGAACTGGAAAAAGCTTACGAAGGCGAAGGAGTTCTCATCAATTCTAAAGATTATAAGGGATTGAGATCCGAAAAGGCGAGAGAGGAGATAATAGACGATCTTAAAGATGAAGGTAGAGCGACCAGAGAGGTGAACTACAGGCTGAAAGATTGGTTGATCTCCAGACAGAGGTACTGGGGAGCGCCTATACCCGTTGTATACTGCCAGGACTGCGGTATGGTGCCGGTTCCTGAAGAAGACCTACCGGTCGAACTTCCTACGGATATCGACATAGACGTGGCCGGTAATCCTCTTGAACAGGATGAGGGGTTTTTGAAGACCGAATGTCCGGAATGCGGCGGTGAAGCTGAAAGAGAAACCGACACCATGGACACCTTCGTAGATTCATCTTGGTATTACCTGAGGTATTGTTCACCAGATTCTGCAGAAGCACCCTTCGATGAAGAAGATGTAGAAAGATGGATGCCTGTCGATCAGTACATCGGCGGTATAGAGCACGCGATACTTCATCTGATGTACTCCAGGTTCTTCGTCAAAGTGCTTAGAGACATGGGTATGTGTGAAATGGACGAACCTTTCGAGAGATTGCTGACCCAGGGGATGGTGCTTTTGGATGGAGAGAAGATGTCTAAATCTAAAGGGAACGTTGTGGATCCTACCAATATAATAAGAGATTACGGCGCAGATACCGCTAGATACTTCATACTTTCAGCTGCCGATCCAAGAAGAGAGGTAGAATGGAGTGACGAAGGTGTAGTGTCAAAGTTCGAATTCTTGAAAAAGGTCTGGGAGACCACTCGGGAGATCGATGAAGTCTCTGAAAAAGATGTAGATCTAGCGGAATGCAGTCTCAGGGATAGGTACATATTATCTAGAACGCAGAGGATCGCTGATGAGATCGCTGAAGATATAAAGAACTTCAAGATCAGCGACGGATTGAAGAAGATGGAAAGATATTTCGATGAACTCTTGAAATATCGAGAGGAGAGCGAAGAAACGCTAGAGAAACCCAAAATCTTCTACAGAGGTCTGGAAAACTACATCAGGATGCTTTATCCATTCAGTCCTCATATAAGCGAAGAGATGTGGCATAGACTAGGTAACGACCAAATGATAAATCTATCCGGTTGGCCAGAGAGTGACGAGTCACTGATAGACGAAAAAGCTGAGAGAGGAGAAGACCTGTACCGCAGTCTGAGAGAAGACATAATCCATATCAAGAATATAACCGAGAAGACCCCCAGTTCGATACAGCTGATCGTCGCTGATGAATGGAAATTTAAAGCGTTCGATCTTATACAGGATAAATTGGATGAGATGGAAAGACCCGATATGGGAGCTATCATGGGTGAACTCGCTGGTCAATTCCCGGACCACAAGAAAGAGTTGAGTGAGATAGCACAGAAAGCCGTGAAGAATCCCGGCAAGATCATGGATAGGTACGTGAATCATGAATTCGAAGTGTCTACCCTTCAACAGATAAAGGATCGTTTGAGAAAAGAATTCGATGCGGAGGTAGAATCGATAGAAGCTGAAAGTGTCGATTCCGATAAGGCGAAAAGAGCTGAACCGGGAAAACCAGGGATAATCCTCAAGTGAAACGATCCTCGCAAAAAGTTTTTTATACTATACCTTAGTAAGAGGGTACACTTCAAGCCGATGAAATGTGTGGACAGTTTTCTGTCCGAAATGAGGTGTAAATGATATGACAGATAAAGTGTATGTGAACTTTGAGGTTCCGGATGAATTAGTGGATAAGACGTATGAAGCGGTAGAGATAGCTAGAGACACAGGAGATGTAAGAAAAGGCACGAACGAAGTTACAAAGTATGTTGAGAGAGGAGAGGCAGTTCTTACTGTCTTGGCGGAAGATGTAAATCCTCCTGAGATATTGGCTCATCTGCCTATGCTTTGTGAAGAGAAGGATGTTTCTTATTCTTATGTTCACTCTAAAGATGAACTTGGTGCCGCCGCTGGTATAGACGCACCTTCGGCTTCAGTAGCTATAGTCGATCCTGGTGACGGCGAACAGATGGTCGAGGACCTTAGAGAGGAACTCGAAGATTTGAAATAATCGAATCAAGGATAGATAATTTAAGAGGAGTTTCAAAATGGCTTCAGAAGATAGTATTCCCGGAGAAGTTGTCGAAATCGTCGGCCGAACCGGTATGACGGGTGAAGCAACCCAAGTGAAGGTTAGAGTTCTCAAGGGTGAAGATGAAGGAAGGATCATCACGAGGAACGTGATGGGTCCCGTACAAAAGGGCGATACCCTGATGCTCAGAGAAACGGCTAGAGAAGCCAAAGAGATAGGAGTGAGATGATATGCCTGAAAGAAGAGAGTGCTCATTCTGTGGTGAGGCTATAGAGCCAGGTACCGGTAAACAACATATCAAAAATACGGGTAAAGTACTGCATTTCTGCTCAAACAAATGTAGGAAGAATCAACTTCAGCTAAAGAGAAAGTCCAGGGATACAAGGTGGACACAAAGATATGCACAGGACAAGGCTATCGAGACTTACAAGAAGAAAGGGACTGAAGAGGAAGAAGGCAGTGAATGATTATAGCCCCTATTGAAAAGGTGTGATCATGCAGACAACATTTTTGATGGTAAAACCTGACGGTGTCCAAAGAGGACT
>JAFDTP010000201.1 GCA_019594195.1 Thermoplasmata archaeon | reverse complement strand
GTCGGACGGGAGAAAATTTTTTCAATCTACCTTTCCGGGCGTTCCTTTGACTACAGAAACTGTACAGTCTGCATGCTGCAGTATCCTGTTGGTTGTACTTCCCATGAAGATCTCTCTGAAGCCCGACATGCCATGTGAAGAGATGTATATCACGTCGTCTTCCTCCGCAAACTCGCATATCTCCTCGTAAGGATTGCCTTTCATCATCTTAGTTTCTAGATCTACGCCCATCTCGTCGGCGGCTCTTTCGACTTCTTTGAGTGCTCTTTCTGCAGTCTTCTTCAAACTGTTCTTCACCTTATCCGATATACGTATGTCTCCCATCTCTACCACGTAGATAGCGGTTGCAGGCACATCCAAAGTTTTGGCCAACTTCAACCCTTCTTTCACGCCCTGCATCGCCAATTCCGACCCATCTGTAGGCAAAATTATCTTTCGATACATGTTTTCACATCTATGACCTGTTATTATATATTATCGTTTAAAGGAAGAGGTTTTGGTGTCAGACGGTTTATCCGTCTCGATGGCTGACCTTTATCTCTACTCCTTCTTCAAGAGTGTTATCTACAGGACATCTGGTCTGTATCTGTTCGATGAATTCCGCCTTTTCTTCATCTGGTATTCCTTCTATATTTTTTACGTAAACCCTGATCTCCTGGAATCCGATCGGTACGTCGGCCTTACCTAGAGCTCCTCTAGGATCCAGATCACCTTCGACTTCCAACTGGAAATCCTTTAGCTGGTATCCCATCTGATCCGCCACTATCGTACCTGTAAAGTCAAGGCATCCCGCTAGTGAAGCAAGGAGTACTTCTATTGGATTCGGTCCTTTATTCGTTCCCCCCAACTTTTCCGGCTCATCGATCGTTATCGAAAAATCTCTGATCTTCGCCTCGGAACGGAACCCTTCCACTTTACTCAGCTGCGCCTTGTAAGTATTCAGATTCGAGGTTTTTTCACCCATATTACCATCACAAGTTATAACGATGTCATATAATAAAAGTGTCGGTTGAAAATTTCATAAGAGTTCATAAAACGGTCTCGAATAGTAAAACCGTGAAAAGTAGTCCACCTAGACCGGTATTCACATTGGGTAAAAACCAGTATGCAGTTTTGATATCGATCTTATCTTGAAGTAGAAGGAAAAGCTGTATTGTAGGATATACCAATATCAGATAGCTCAGAGGATGAAATCGAGTCAATAAAATCGTCGAGAACGAGAGTAAGGACCAAAAGATAAAGCATAAAAAAAGAGATGAATTTTTATCACTCGTAGGTCCCGTATTTGACCGGTTCACCTTTATCTATCAGGACTTCTCCTTTAGCTATCACGTGCTCTATTTCAAGCGTATCCTCATCCAAGAGTATCATATCGGCGTCCTTTTCCTCTTCTATGGCTCCCTTCTCATGGAGCTTGAGCTGTCTCGCCACGTTCGTCGAGGTTATTTTAACAGCGTCTTCGATAGAGATATTTTGTTCGAGGATCAAGTTCTTGAACACTTCCTTGAGATGTTTAGGTGAAGCTGAACTCATCCCTATCAATTCGCCGTTCTCGTCGAATTCTGGTAGGCTTCCACCCGCATCCGTACTCACCTTGATTTTCTCCACAGGAACGCCTTTTTCCATCAATCCTTTTATCGTTTTGCTGGGACCTTGACCATCGCCTGGAGGCTCACCAACCGTGATGTCGATATAGCCGCCTTTCTTGGCGAATTCGATAGCTTCGTCGAGAAGTCTTTCATTGCGGTTGATATGTGTAGGC
>JAFDTP010000027.1 GCA_019594195.1 Thermoplasmata archaeon | reverse complement strand
TCAGGAATGAATTCCTAACGCTCACTGATCAAAGATCAGCTCGTGAACCCGCGATCACTGTGAAAAATAAATGGAAAGCCACTGGCGGGAATTGAACCCGCGATCTATTCCTTACCAAGGAATCGCTTTGCCCCTAAGCCACAGTGGCATATTGATAGGCTTGAGTATTATCCTCTTAGTGTGAATCCATATTAATGTTTTTCGTTATTGATCAGACCGGTGTTAGATCATAAAACGAAATAATTAAATATTAAGCATCATATGTAGTTGTACACATAAACGACATCGAAAGGATGTCTATCACACACACAAAGGAGGAAAATTGTGTCGGACACCGAAAGAGTAAACGTGAGGCTCCCAAAAAGCTTCCTCGAAAGACTCGACTTCTTGGTAGAGATGGACGACTTTTCCTCCAGATCAGAAGCTATCAGAACCGCTGTTAGGGACATGCTTTATTATAGAGTGGATCTGGTAGCAGAAAAGGTCGAAAAGATGGCCGAACAGGAACAAAAGATGGCAAAGGCGAAAGCCGTGAGAGAAGAATACCTAAAAAAATGATGGGATGGATGCACTTTACCTGCTAGCCCTGGGCCCTCCCGGGCTATCTTCTTTTTTTTTAAACACCCATTGCGATCCTGAGAGTATTTCTCACCGCAGGAGAAGCACCAAGTATGATTAAAACGAATTTCAAAAAAGTCCTCAACCTCTGGTCTCTAGAAAATTCTTTCTCGAGTGTCACATCCAACACATAGATGACCACGACTACCAAGATTATGTTGGCTATGAATATCGCATAAGCTCCCGTAAAGTCCATCAGATATGCGGGGAGAACGTGTTTTTCGAAATAACCGTAGGCTGTGACACCTCTATATGTGGAAGAAGCGTCGAAAAGATGAGACCATATGATCAGAACGTTTAGAGGTCTTTTGACTATTTCTAACGATCTACTTCTAAACTGTCTGATAGGAACTCTGTCAACTGCAGCAGACAGACCTAAAAATAACAGCGTAGCCGTTACAGATGATAAAAATATTATCGGTACTTCAAATGGGTTGGCTCCTTCTCGGAAAAATATAAAATAAAGATTGAAAGTGAGAGCGAGTGCAAGTAAACTGATTCCGTATGTTAAAAAAAAGTATTTTTCATCAAATTCTAGATATCTAGAACCAACATGATATGAAATCAATATAGATACTATGATGATGATAGTATATATGAGAAAAAAGGGATCTATGTAGTTACGAAGGACGACGTAGATGATCGGCAGTGGAGTTAAGACCGCTAGTCTTAAAAACTTAGATCTTTTAGGACTGAGTTCTATAGTGGAGATATAAGCACCTAGAAGCATCAGTAATATTGCAGAAAATCCGATGACCAGATATATCATAGGAGTTATCATCAATTTGTCAAGCGGATCTGCAAAAAGACCTGCGTCCTCAAGACTTCTGAGAGACCCGCCTAGTATGATCCAAGGTAGTAAGGAATACACGAATGATCTGTCGATGTTAACTTCGAAATGTTCTATGAGTTCGAACGTTCCAAAAAAGGATACGACCAATATAATTCCATAAGTGACAGTGTTGACAACGTTGTAACCAGCAGATACACCGTCGACTGGATCACCTTCAGCGTCTGCGACTACAGGACCCCAAAAATATCTCCATAGGAACGAGTCCCAAAAAATCTCCCTCGCTAACAAAGAACCGATTATAATCACAGCTAAAGGTGCCAAAACCAAAATCAACCATACCAAGGCTTTATGGTCCTTATAAAATCCAGATATATCGTTTTTCATTCTACCGTCACGCTTTTAGCTAGGTTTCTAGGTTTATCTATATCTCTATCCAATCTGTAAGCTGTGTAATAAGATACCAATTGTAGAACTACATTCACCAGCAAAGGCGAAAACAGTGGATCTACCTCAGGTATAAAGTAGGCGCGGTCAGCTAATTTATCCAGCTCTTTATCTTCGTCCCCTACAACTATGACGGGACTATCTCTAGCGGCTATCTCTCCTATGTTTCCAAGCATCTTCTCGAAGGTCTGATCTTTCACCGCAAGAGCTATGACTGGAGTTTTTTCGGTCAGGAGGGCGAAAGGTCCGTGTTTCAGTTCACCCGCGGGATAACCAGCTGCATGTATATAGGCTATCTCCTTCAATTTCAATGCGCCCTCGAGAGCAACAGGATAATTTATATTTCTCCCAACAAAGAATATATCCTCCGCTTCCGCCAATTCTTCCGTGATATCCTTTATCTCTTCCCTATCATCCAGTATATCTTCAACTTTTCTAGGAAGTCTCCTCAGTTCATCCTTGTATTTTTCCGCACGATCTTTGCTCAGAACGTTCCGCTCAAGGCCTATCTCTATAGCTAAAAGGTAAAGTAAGATCACCTGAGTCGTGAACGTCTTGGTAGCTGCGACGCCTATCTCAGGTCCAGCCTGGGTGTAGACGACCTCATCCACTTCTCTTGTTATCGAGCTGTCTAAAACATTGGTTATAGCTAATGTATCGTTACCTCTACGTTTAGCTTCCCTTGTTGCAGCTATCGTATCCAACGTCTCACCACTCTGGCTCAGCAGGATGGTCAAAGGATAGCTTTCCGATTGAGAAGAGTGACGATACTCAGATGAAAACTCAACGGTGCAGGGAACTTTAGCTATCTTTTCGAAGATGTACTTTCCTACATATCCTGCGTGAGCCGAAGTCCCACACGCGATGAATTGTACCGCATCTAGATTATATTCAGAAAGATCTACGTCTTCGAACTCGGTCAACCTGCCCAAGATGGACTCATGTATCGCCTTGGGTTGTTCATATATCTCCTTGAGCATGAAATGTTCGTATCCGCCCTTTTCAGCATCCTCTACATCCCAGTCGATACGCTTAGTCTCTCTTTCTACGAGTTCTCCTTCCTCTCCCCATATCTCAACTTCGCTTCGGGTCACTCTAGCGATGTCCCCATCCTTCAGATATTTTACGTTCTTGGTATGTTCGAGAAGAGCGGGTGCATCCGAAGCTATCAAGTTTCCATCTTCACCCACGCCTATGACCATCGGACTCTGATTCCTGGTGACCAGCAATTCCTCAGAACCTTTACGCATCGCCAAAATAGCAAAAGATCCACTCAATTCTCTGACTGTCTTCTTGAATGTTTCCAAAAAATCCCCATCATGATTTTCTTCTAGGAGATGAACTATCACTTCACTATCGGTTTCAGAAGTGAATTCATGTCCTTTATCAATAAGATCATCTTTGATAGAATTGAAGTTATCTATGATACCGTTGTGAACTATCGATATCTCCTCGTTACAATCCAAAAACGGATGGGCATTCTTATCAGATGGTTTTCCGTGAGTGGCCCATCTAGTATGTCCTATGCCCGCCTGTCCTGGAGGTATATCTTCCGATGATATCTCTTCGAGCCTACCCTTCTTTTTCTGCAGATATATCTGATCTCCGCAATTTACAGAAACACCGGCTGAATCATAACCTCTATAATCTAATCTTCCAAGCCCACCTAATAGGACTTCACCAACATCTTTTGGTCCGATGTATCCTACAATTCCACACATGATATCATCTCAAACTGCCTTGGATCCGGATTCCATCTCCTCGCGGATAGTCCTACCAGATTTCACCTTGCAATCTTTGCCTATGATAACTCCTCCTTCGACATCCACTCCTGCACCTATCTTTGCGTTCTCGGCTATCATGGCACCTATATCTTTTACTTCCTGAAGTCCTTCTCTGGTCTCGATCTTCGTGTCGGCAGTGAATGTAGAAAAATTGGAAGATATGCTCACACCATCCCCGATAACAGAGTTTTTGATAGTCGAATTACCGCCTATAGATACACCTTCCATCACCAAGCTGTTCTCAACGATGGTGAACGGTGATATCTTGGTATCATCACCGATGCTGGTAGATGGAGAGATGCATGCATTGGGTCCTATATCGCATCCTTCACCGATTATAGCAGGACCCTCGATGAAAGTTCCGTCTCTTATCCTGCTTCCCTTTCCTATCTTCACATCACCCTTGATTATAACGTTCTCACCGATGAGTCCGCTGTATTTTTTCCTAACATCGCTTAGAGCCGCTCTATTAACATGTAAAAGGTCCCAGGGATGGACGGCATCTATCCAATCCCCCTTTGTTTTTATAGCTTTTATATCGTGGTCATCCATTATCTTTTCGATAGCTGATGGGATGTCATATTGACCTTCATTCATGATATCTTCTATGTAAGAAAAAACTTCAGGTTGGAAGGAATAAATACCGGTAGATATCAAGTGACTGGGACTCCTTTCTGGTTTTTCTATTATACTTTCAACTGTTTCACCACCCTTCTTCAGGATCACTACACCGTATTTTGAAGGTGTGCTGCTCCTAGTTATCAAGACGGTATAGTCTTCCGTGTTCTCCAAAATGTCGGAAACAGTATCGCTGGATATCACATTATCTCCAGAGAGCACTATGAATTCTTCATCGATCTTGTTTTTCGCCTGGTAGAGAGCGTGGGCCGTACCCCCGGTTGGAGGTTGATTTCTCTGAACGACATAATCTATATCAGCTCCAAATTCATCTCCGTTTCCAAAATAAGACATGATCTTCTGTCTTTTGTATCCAACGACCATCACTATTTCTTCGATACCGTTGTCGACTATAGACTCCACGACATATTGGAGTATAGGTTTATTGGCCACCGGAATCATGACTTTGGGTTCCGTAGACGTGAACGGGCGCAGTCTAGTACCTTCCCCCGCAGCTAAGATTACTGCTTTCATAGATTAGGATTTAAAAAGGTCAATTTAAGGATTTTGTTACTAAATGTTATCTGAGCATCGATATCTCAACACTTAATTATTAGAAGTCATTTTTTGTCCCTAGATGAGTGAAAAAGTCATCTCGGTCGAAGGTCTAGAAAAATCCTATGGTGTGAATAAAGCGGTGGACAGACTCGATTTCGAAGTCAATTCAGGTGAAATATATGGGCTCATAGGCCCCAACGGTAGTGGGAAAACCACCACTATGGAGATCCTTAGCGGGGTTCTGAGTGATTTCTTCGGAAAAGCTTTCATAGATAATCTGGACGTGAGAAATGAGATTGAAAAGGTCAAGGAAAAAGTGGGTTATGTTCCTGAAAGTCCAAACCTGTACGAGAGTTTGACACCGATCGAATATTTCAATATGGTTGGCAGTATCAGAAACATCGACAGCACCAAGCTGAGGAAAAGGGTCGATTATTTCGTGGACGCTTTTGATCTGGAGAGTTACATGAATCAATACATAGGTTCTCTCAGTTTTGGGACGAAACAGAAAGTTTCTCTAACGTCTTCATTCATCCATAATCCAAAAGTTCTGATCTTGGACGAAGCGATGAACGGGCTAGATCCAAAAACTGCGAAGATTCTGAGAGGTATACTATTCAAATTTAAAGACAGGGGGAAAAGTGTGATTTTCTCTTCTCACGTCCTGCAGCTAGCTGAGATAATATGCGACAGGATTGGCATAATCGCTGATGGAAAAATAATAGCCCAGGGCACGATAGATGAACTCAGGGAAAGATCTCATGAAGAGAATCTAGAGGATATCTTCTTAAAATTGACCAAGGGTGAAGAAGAGGTCTCTACAGTTTTGAGAGCTTTAGAGAGCGGGATGGGTGATGATGGTTGAGAAGGTCAAAACTCATGATGATCCTATATAAGGAACTTCAATACAAGATAATAAAGAACAATCCAAGGATAACTGAAGAAGATGAACTTGATGAAAAGTTAAAGAAAGCAACGACCATAAAGAGAAAGATAACTATACAAACTTTGATTTTTTCTTTTTTAGGTCTATCGTTAGCATCCCCCATATTTATAGGTGAAGACGAATTGGTAATCTCATCTATACTAGTAACTTTAGCTCTAGTACCTTTCATATTCGCTATATATCAAACAACCATCCAAACATCATATATAAACTCACTAGATATCTTCAAACCATTGGAGTCCCTACCTCTGAAGATCGGGTCTTTCCAACTCTCCGCTCTGCTTTCAATAGATTTCATCCCTATGCTCGGTATAGTTCTGCCGACTGGCCTATACCTCTTGATCTATTATCCTTCCGTTGGTATTCTAGCATTTACATGGTTCATCACCGGTATCTTGTTCGGCCATACGGTAGGGCTCTTGATCTACAGCGGATTCGGTGCTAGAGTGGAATCTGGCGGTAAAACGATCAGATTTGCAAAAAATATCTTGAAGATATTGGGCTTTTTAGCTTTCATGGGCATGTTCTTCATGATCAATTACCTTCAAGATTACTTTATAGCTCAGGGCGATATATTCATGAGATATTCGGTAGTTTATCCTTTTTCGATCGCTTCAGTCTTTGAGACTTTGGATAGTGTGATCACACTTTCGGCACACTTGTTACTTTTGATACCCCTTTACATGTACTCTTCTAGAAAAGTTTGGAAGAATATTATCGAAACGGAAAGTCTATCTACTCGCGAAGTAGAAACGGATTATGCTATCAAAACGGAGAAACAGAGCATTGCTCTTGTCAAAAAAGATCTCAAGATCATCTTTAGAAAATCTACGATGATAGCCGGGCTATTCATACCTCTATATGTTTTGCTACCCCAGGTCTTGTTAGCGATCCAAAGAGGAAGTCTACCCGTTCACCAGACCACTCTATTCTTATTCATGGTGGGCGTTTTGACCGTGGCTACTTCAGACGCGATCTTGAAAGTGGAGGGTAAGGCTATACAATCATTGAGGAATCTCCCTCTGACCACAGAAGACTTCATTTTCAGTAAGGCACTATCGATGAGTACCGTCACTATACTCGCGTCGTTGGGATTCATAATGTTAGGGACTTATTTTGACTTGGTAAATCTGATATTGATTCCTTATGCTTTTTTACTCCCTTTAAACGCGTCGCTGTTCAGCATGCACTACCTTTTTAGACACAGTGGAAACAATATCGGAATCCCGGATATCAACTTCTATAAGCTATTACCTCTGTTGATTTTGACCGGACTCGTCTTCATGATCATAGGGATACCCGTGCTGCTTTTTGAAGGAGCAGTAGGCTTTATCGTCAGTTACGGACTCGCCTCGGTGATGCTTTTTCTCTTCTACAGAAAGATGAAATGATGAGATCCACAATATTTATTTACAGACATAGGATTCTAAAAAACGATATCATGGTAGAAACACCTGTTATAATCGTAAATTACAAGACTTATGGACCTTCGATCGGGAGGAAAGCTCTTGACTTGACTAAGAAGATAGAAGAGATTAGCGAAGAAAATTGGGCTGTCGCTCCACAAACAGCAGATCTACGGATGGTGAGCGAAGAAACAGATATCCCCGTTCTATCCCAGCATATAGACCCTATAGAACCTGGGAGTAACACCGGCCACGTATTGTTGGAAACGATGATAGATTCAGGCATAAAAGGGACCCTCATCAATCATTCAGAAAAGAGGCTGAAACTTTCAGAGATTGAAAAAATAGTGAACAGATGCAAAGAGAATGATATTTCAACTATAATCTGCGCAAATAATCCAGAGGTCGCCGCAGCTGCAGCCGCTCTCGGACCTGATTTCGTAGCTTATGAACCACCTGAATTGATAGGTGGGGACATCTCAGTTTCATCTGCAAAACCAGAAGTTGTAGAAGAAGCTGTAAAAAAAGTGAATGAAGTAGATCCCGATGTGAAAGTCCTCTGCGGGGCGGGTGTAAAAAACGGGGAAGATGTTGAAGCCGCGATAGAACTTGGGGCGGAAGGTGTTCTATTAGCTTCAGGACTGGTAAAAGCTGATGAGAAAAAAGAAGTGATAAAAGACCTAGAAAAAGGTATCAAAAGCTGATTCTATAGGCCCACCCATCGATCCAATAGATCTTCACTATCCCTTGGACCTCTAGCAAATATTATATCTCCTGACTTCAACTTGGTCTCTTTATCGGGACCGTAGGCCCAGTTACTCCCTCTGCGGATCGCTATCACTTTCATACCGATCTCCGTAGTCATATCTGATTCTTCGAGAGTTTTTCCATCTAAGAAGGAGCTCTTGTGTATCTTCTTCCTTACCATATGCTCGTCAGATTCCCTTAGACTCTGCTTTATCACTGGGTGAAGATCGATATCTCTAAGGACAACATCTGCGATATCCAATGCAGCATCAGCGAATCTTTCTATAGAGTCCGCCATCTTGATTAAAATAAAACTTTTGTCCGGGTCTAAATCACCGCCGTTCTCTAATATGGCCGTATATATAGAGTCTTGAAGATCGTTGACTTTTTGTTCTAAGTTGAAGACCTCCTCGGCTATCTCTTTTTTATGATAGATGAGGGATGAATATGCTAGATCAAGCATCAGCTCAGAGGTATCCTTCATCTCAAGTAGCTTTTCTTCGACCTTCTTCATCCTACCAACTCCTCCCATGTCTGTTCTTTATGTGCGACCGGCCAGAGCTTTTTATATCCTTCTTCGTGAGACCTCACTATCAAAAGATCGTCTCCCTTCAGTTCGGTTTCACCGGTGGGTCCGTGTATCCATCGAAGGTCATCCCGTATCGCTATAACCCTAACGCCGGTGACGGATTCAAGATGGAGTTCTCCAAGTTTTCTATCAGCCAGGTCAGAACCCTGTTCTATCTTCAAGGTGAAGACTTTTTCATCAGCCTTTTTCAATAGGTGTGGGAGTAAAGGTTTGAGATCTACATCCGCATCGAGCAGACCGACCATGTCTTCTGCGGCATCAGAGATCTGTTCAGCTGCAGATGCGACCTGAAGAAGAGCGCTCAACTGTTCAGCATCTTTTCTAGTTCTCGCTCCAAGCATCGACTTGAGCCTGATCTGATACATCATCTTGTCCATCTCAGATTCGAGTTTATGGACCTCTTCAGCGAGTTCTTCATTTTCGAAAACCATCGCAGCATAAGCCAGATCTGCGATCAGTTCAGAGTCGTCTTTCATCTGAGTCAATAATTCTCTAACGGAAGTATCCTCATAGTCGATCTCGGCATGGTCCTCCTCCAATTCTTTCTTTTTAGATTTTCCCTTCACATTATCACCAACCAAACCATCAAAGCTAGAGTCACGACGCCTATGAAATCACAGAGAGTAGTTTCTACAGGTATCACAATATTGTCAGGATCTAGCCCCTTTTTGAAAGCCCATAAAGCTACTAAACCCGTGATGAGTGTAATCGAAAAGATAGTTATAAATCCTGCCCCGATCACTATTATAAAAATCTCAGAGGCTTCTAACCCTAGAGGTATAAAAAATCCTACTGTGAACATCGCTAATCCAAATAGGAAAAATACCAAAAATCCCAAACCCATCATAACCCAGATATTTTCTTTGTACTCTGAGTCTCCAAAGGATGGGGAAATTTCACCAGTGTGTAAAGAGGAAGAAACTCTAGCACCCAACACTGCACCAAGGTTCCCACCGACATCATTCAAGATAGGAATTAAAAACAGAAGGACTACAGCATCCAACAATTGGTCTTCTATAGATTCTAAAACAAAACCACCACCGACTCCTATAAAGCCCATCAGCGCAAGTATCCCTGCACTCTGTTTGAATATCTCTCGCCATGAATAACTCATCCGATCACCCCGAAGACATTGGCGAAGATATGATAAAATAGATGCGCATATCCGAACATCACCAGCAGGGTGAACACATCTCCCGCAGTAGTCAGTACTGGTCCGCTCACATTGTCAGGATCTATATTGAATTTGATAGAACCGGCGACTATCAAGAAAGTTATGGTGATCAGTATAAGAGCTGCGGTAACCCCGGTGAAAATCGATATCATAAAAACTGTCAGTAGCTGCCACGGTCCTATACTGAAAGGGAGTGCCAAGCTGATCAGCCAAAGAAATACTGGAAAAAGTAAAGAAGTGAAAAAACTCAAAGCTAGTGAACCTTTGATATTTTCCTTGCCCGCATCTGATCTTAATCCTTGATGGAGAAGGCCAAGGTGAAAGGCCGACCCGAGTCTAGAACCCAACGCCGTGGATATATTACCTCTCATGTCTATTATCGCGGGAACGATGATGATCAAGCCCGGGATCAGATCCAGCATCTCCTCCATGCCTGCCAGCACTGAGCCTGCTAGTGCCCCTCCGAGGACGACCAGCAGTAGAACAGGCAGAGTTTCCTTGACAACCCTAGCTTTATTCATCGGTTGAAGAGATGAAAAAATGATATAAAAGTTTTTTTTTGGAAGTACCTCTCAGTGAAACTTCATCCAACTTTCAAAGCTTCTTCGGGACAGGCCTCTGTACAACAATAGCACCTTATACACTTCCACCAACTTATCTTGGGCCCATAACCTTTTTTCTTGATCGCATCTTCGGGACAGGCATCATAACATTCCCAACAAGTTATACATTTATCCTTATCCAACTCTGGTCGATCCAAGTATATGTTGGCAAAGAAACCCGATAATATATCAGGTATCATCCAAGGTGTAGCTCCACCCGAAGGATATTCGATATCCTTGTCAAATGAATTCGGTGATCTGTTCAAGTATTTTATCTCTTCAAAATCCATTTCGGCTTCCATCAACGTTGGTACTTTCTGAGGTGGTACCCCTGAAACTTTGCAGGCCGTATGATCTAAAGAGATAGGATCTTCTGAAGATATAATGCAGTTCAACTCTACCGGATCACCACCAGAAGGGCCGCTGCCTTCCATACCAAGGATACCGTCCATGATACTCAACCTAGTATCTATAGCGTCGTTAAGGTCCAAAAGCATCCTACCGAATTGATTCAGTTTTTTGAATTGCCCGTGGTAGGCGGCTTTGTTCAAGCCGTGTACCAATCCGTACTTATTTTTGACAGCACCTGTAAAAACTGTTAAAGAGTGCGTTTTCAGCTTGGGCAGATTTATGATCCCATCGACCTCATCGGCTATCTTCAAGATATCAAAGTTCATCTTGGTTTCTCCGTCTTTGAAAGCCTTCTTTGTACATCCTACATCAAAATTTAAACTAGCACTGGTCTGCTCTTCGATCCTTTTCCATCCACTAGCACGATAATGTTTTTCCAAGTTATTCTCTGTCATCCTTCCAGCAGGACTATCACCGACTATTATCTCAACGTCCCTCTTTTCTATCACTTCTATAACAGATATTATGAAATCTGGATGGGTGGCCACAGCATTCTCAGGAGCCGTCCCCTTGAGCAGATTTGGTTTTATCAACAGTGTTTCGCCATCACTGACAAACTTATCTAGTCCACCGAGTGCATCGAAAGCATCCTCGATCACGTCTTTAGAGTCTTCGTAATCATCACATCTGTCCAAGAAAACTTCCATGATCTCCCCACAACCTTTATATTATAAGTAATTGTAGGTTATTGTTGCAATGTGTCTAGCTGTACCGGGATTGATAGAATCTATCGATGGAGACGATGCCGAGATAGATTTCGGAGGAGTCATCAGAGAAGCGAACATCTCACTTGTTGACGCTGAGGAGGGGGACTACGTGATAGTCCATGCTGGTTATGCTATCGAAAAACTTGAAGAGGAAGAGGCCAAAAAAAGTCTCGAGGCATGGGACGAAGTCTTAGAAACAAGAAAATCGATAGAGACCCAGTGAATGATCTGATACAGGATCCTATCAATCAATAGAGACTATCATAAATTTTGATCGACGTCATAGATCCTTAACATCATACATTCTTAGAATATAAAATTTAAAATAGAAAATAAAGGGTTTTTACAGATCTTTGTAAGAGGGTTTAGCCCCGCTTACATTCCGGGTGGCATTCCGCCGCCCATCCCGCCGGGCATTCCGCCGCCGGGTCCGCCGGGTCCACCGGCTGGTGGGCCGCCGCCTTCATCTCCTCCACCTTTGGAGGCGATGACGTCGTCTATCCTCAAGATCATGTTGGCGGCTTCAGTTGCGGATTTTATGGCTTGGTTTTTGACCCTGTATGGCTCGATAATACCTTTCTCAACCATATCCTCAGGTTCTTCACCGTCTTCGACGTTAACTCCATACGTCTGTTTACCTTCTTTCTCGTGAGCTGTGTTCAGATTCATAAGCACGTCTATCCCGTCTAAACCAGCGTTCTCGCTTATCGTCCTTGGTATCACATCTAATGAGTCGGCGAACTCTTCAAAAGCTATCTGTTCTCTTCCTTCTATGCTGCCAGCCATCTCTTGTAATCGATTGGAGAGTTCGATCTCCGTAGCGCCGCCTCCCGGCAATACAGCACCATCTTCGATGGCCACCGAAACGACTTTGATCGCATCTTCCATAGCTCTTTCGAGTTCATCGACAACGTGCTCCGTCCCACCTCTCAGGAGGAGTGACACCGCTTTAGCTTCCTCTGTACCTTCGACGAATGTCATTTGTGATCCTGAGACGAGTTTTTCACTTACATTTTTAGCGGTTCCTAGATCTTCAGATGAAAGATCTTTCAGATTGTTGACTATGTTTCCACCTGTTGCTCTTGCGAGTTTGTTCATGTCGGACTTCTTGACTCTTCTGATAGCTAAGATACCCTCTCTAGCAAGATAATGCTGAGCAAGGTCATCTATACCTTTCTGACAGAGCAGTACGTTGGCACCAGATTCCTTGACCATCTCGACCATCTCTTTCAGGCTCTCTTCCTCTTTATTCACGAACTTTTCTAGTTGATCTGGATCGGTTATCTCGATGGACGCATCCATCTCGGTTTCCTGGACTTCTAGAGCAGTATTGAGTAGAGCTATCTTAGCATCCTTCACATCTTTCGGCATGTTGTCATGAAGCCTTTCCTTGTCAAGTATCATGCCCTCTATAAGTTCCGTATTGTCAACACTCGCACCGGCTTTCTTTTCGACTTTTATATTGTCTATATCCACTGTGTATCCGTCCTCTGTTTTCTCTGTTATATGGCGTACCGCGTCGACGGTTATATCAGCTAATTTTTCTTTATTTATCTCGACATTTTTTCCAGTCATCGCCGTGGAAGCGATATTCATCAGATTCTCTTCATCTTCAAGATCTATTTCGATCTTGAGATCATCCAATATATCAGAAGCCTTTTGAGACGCCAAGCGATACCCGTTGGCTATTATAGATGGATGAAGCTGATCAATCCTTTCCTCCGCGGTCTTCAATAGTTCACCGGATAATACTACTGCTGAAGTCGTACCGTCACCACATTCCTCTTCCTGTGTATCGGCGACTTCTACCAGCATCTTAGCTGCCGGATGTTCTATGTCTATCTCGTTGAGTATGGAAACACCGTCGTTCGTTATGACTACATCACCTAAGCTATCGACCAACATCTTGTCCATCCCTTTCGGACCGAGTGTACTCCTGACTGCATCTGCAAGAACTTTAGCTGCCTGTATATTGTTCTTCTGTGCATCTTTTCCGCTTTCCCTTTCTGTGTCCTCTTTCATTACAAATATAGGTTGCTGTCCTGACATCATGTGTTACACCTCTTCTGTTCTATTGTGAAAAAGAGGTTCTATATATAGTTTTTTGTGACGACGGCAAAGACGACCGACTACTCGACTGAAAATATGATTTCAAATTGTTTTTTAGAATCTCGATTTGAGGACGACTATACCGTCTTCCGTAGTTATGCTGATCGGCTGTTTTCCAGTGGTGTGATCAGTACCTCTCATCTTTAGAACTTCTAGATACTTCCTTCTCGAACCTTCTTCTTCCAGCATACTCAAAAGTATCACTGAATCGACAGCATATGTGATCTCTTCGGGATAGGCTTCGTTAGGTGGTACTTCCCCTGTCAACACGGACACCGCCTGCCAATTTTTAAGAAGGTTGGTAAGCTCAAAAAGGAAGGACCTGTAATTCTCATCAAAAAAGGACCCTACGACTGTTATTGGATCTATAACTATCCTCTGGGGCATGACCTCTGCGATCTTGTCGTCGATGAAATCAAGTAGTTCTTCGTAGCCTTCGTTCTGTACGAGCAGTCCGATATCCTGATATTTTATCTCGTTGCCGAAGTAGTCCTTATCTATGAAATCGAACTGACTCGTATATCTCAACATCCACTGCGTCGGTTCGGAAAGCGTTGTGAAAAACAAGCCCTGTTCTCCCTTTTTCGCTCCCTCTGTCAAAAATCTCAGTGCGAACGTCGTCTTACCCGTTCCTGCACCTCCAGCCACCAGCGCGACTGATGGGAAGGGGAGACCTCCTTCGACCATCTCATCAAGCCCTTTTATCCCAGTCGATACTCTTTCAAATTCTTCCATAGCTATAATTCCTCCTTGATTTTTTTAACATCTATTATCTTATCTAAATATCCGTTGACCACTTCACTCAAATTTTCATGGGCGTTTGTGTCCATCACCAAGCAGCCCATAAGATCCTCATGGTCGTGTATGACTCTATCGAAACATTCAATGAACTTTTCTATACTTTCTATACTATTATAATTCATCATCGCTGAAAGATTTTCTAGAAGTATGAAATCAACATCATCTAGCGAGGGGGATCCTTTACTGTTTCCGTCTTCTTCAAAAACCTCCATCAGGTTCTCGATCTCGAATGACATATCTACAAATTCCACATTCCTACTCTCCACTTTCTCGCCGCCCGAGATGTGAGTGACGGTATCGATGTACCAGATATTATCTCTATCGATCCCATGATTAGATAGCAAATAATCCATATTCTGATGGGGTCTGTCTAATGCTACATAGAATCCCTTCTTTTTTTTGATGTCCAATAGTCCCCGTAAAAGGAAAAAATTCGTTTTAGCCACCATGGTTGTCGGCGTATCTATCAGCACTATATTCGAACCGCCGATTTCACACACATCATCAGTGAGTCTTTTCACCAAGTCCAAATTTATATTGTTCGAACTTTTTCCAGACATCAAGGATTCCCAGATTAAACATCTCTCTTTGGTATATATAGTTTACTCAAATTTAAGAAATATCTAAAAATTGGAAAAAGGGAAAAGGATAGAAAAAAGTAAATAGTGAACATCATAACGTGAAAATGGTATCATGGACCTAGAAGACATGTTTTGGCCGGATACAGTTGCCGTTATAGGTGCATCAAATAAAGAGGGTAAGGTGGGAAATGCGATAATGAAATCATTGATGAGAAAGTACGGGGGCAAAATATTCCCGGTCAATATAAAAGACGATGAAGTTTTAGGGTTGGAGGCTTACGAGTCCGTTTCAGACATCGAGGAACAGGTGGATCTAGCACTTATCTCTTTACCGGCGAAATTCGTCCCCGATATATTGGAAGAGTGTGGTAAAACTGAGATCAGTAATGTGATAGTGATCAGCGCTGGATTCAGCGAGGCTGGTAGAGAAGATCTCGAGGAGAGACTTACGGATATCGTGAACCGATACAACATGAACCTGATAGGTCCGAACTGTTTAGGTATATACAACCCTAGGAACGGACTTGATACTATCTTCAACCCTCCGAAGCGGCAGGCAAGGCCGGATCCCGGTTCTATCGGTTTCCTATCACAGAGCGGTGCCTTCGGAGCCGCTATATTGGATTGGTTTTCAGAATCTGATATAGGACTCAGCAAGTTCGTTAGTTATGGTAATAGAGCGGATATAGACGAAGCCGATCTGGTAAATCATCTCTCCCAGGATGAAAAAACGGAATATCTGATATTTTACATAGAGGGTGTGAAGACCGGCAGAAACTTCTTTGATGCTGCAAAGAACAGTGACATACCTATACTAGCGGTCAAATCAGGAAGGACTGAGCAGGGTTCCTCTGCCGCCACATCACATACCGCGTCTTTGGCCGGAAAGGACGGAGTGTATGAAGGCGCCTTCAAACAATCGAACGTCATCAGATTGAAAAGTTTGAGAGAGATGTTCAACGTTGCTAAGGCACTATCCTTCCAGCCTCTACCTGAAGGAAGAGGTGTAGGTATCGTCACTAACGGAGGAGGTGCAGGGGTGATGTGCACAGACTCACTGGTAGAAAAAAATCTGTCTTTGGCTGATCTCACTGAAAGAACTGAAGATAAGTTCAGGCGGGCAGTCGATGATGGAGAAATACCGGATCACGCCACTTTAAAAAATCCAGTAGATATCGTAGGAGACGCAACATCTGAAAGATATAGAAGGGCTATGGAGATAACACTAGAGGACGATAATGTCGATGTCTTGATCGTCGTTTCTTTATTCCAATCACCAGCTTTAGATGAAAATATAGTTGAAAAAATAGACAGGCTACAGGAAAAGGGCAAACCGATAATCACGATCGCCTCTGGCGGAAATTATACGCATGAGATGGCAAATAAGATGGAAAACAGAGGGATACCTGTTTATCAGACACCCGAGGATGCTGTGCAGGCAGTCAAAGGTCTTTGCGAGTGTGGAAAAATACTGAAGTGAAAAAGGTCAACGGCGAAAATATTTTTTCGAACCTCTTCTATATACTCATTGTGATGATATGATAAGGAAGCATTGTTTTTTCAGCGGAAAAGTCCAGGGTGTTTTCTTCAGGGCGAACACCCGAGATAAGGCTCGTGAGAAAGATGTGAAAGGATGGGTGAAAAATCTTAAAGACGGTAGAGTCGAGGCGGTCTTTGAAGGACCGCGAGAAGATGTAGAGGACGTGATAGAGTTCTGTAGGAACGACCAGCCACACGCTAGAGTCGATGATGTAGAAATCGATGAAGAAGAACCAACGGGAGAGTTCGATTCTTTTCAGGTAAGACGTTGAAATATCAAAACGGTTTCACTCCCGGATAGGCCCATAACATCCTTCCTCTAGCAGACTTTCGACCGTCCTTATCTGCATCATATTGGTTATCCCTGTTACAGGAGCTGGTACACCGGCGGTTATCAGTAGTTTATCATCGGTCTCCACCATACCTTTTTCGAAGAGTGTCTCAGCAGTACTGCAGACCATATCGTCCACGTGCTCTGGGAAATCACTGTAAAAGGGTTTGACTCCCCATACCAAACTCAGTTTTCTCTGTACCTTTTTCTTATCAGTGAAAGCGATTATCTCAACATCAGGTCTGAATCTAGCGATCTTGTGTGCCGTATATCCAGAAGAGGTATGAGCTACTATGAACTTGACATCTATCTCTCTTGCTGCCTGGGTGACGTTCTTTGCGATTATGTCCGCCACGTCCCGACTTTTCTTCTCAGTGGTGAAGTACTTTCTACCTTTCACGTAATCTTCCATCTTCAACAGGACCTCAGACATGAACTCTACCGATTTAACTGGATACCTACCTATAGCGGTTTCTTCTGATAGCATGACCGCAGCAGAGCCATCGATCACGGCGTTAGCGACGTCCGACACCTCTGCCCTCGTAGCCCTGGGACTTTCCGTCATCGACTTTAACATCTGAGTGGCAGTTATCACTGGCTTTTCTTTTAGATTTGCCTTCTCAATGATCTTTTTCTGCAAAACCGGAACATCTGAGGCGGGGACTTCAACTCCAAGGTCACCTCTTGCTATCATCACCCCGTCAGCCGCATCGATTATCTCGTCGATATTTTCTACCGCTTTGAGATGTTCGATCTTGGCTATTATCTCCATATCCGAATCTTTCTCATCGATCAGATCTCTGATCCTCTCTATATCTCGGGCGGATTTGACGAAAGAGACCGAAACAAAATCGAAACCAGCATCGACTCCGAACCTGATATCTCTGATATCCTTTTTCGTTGGGGCTCTTAGTCCCATGTCCTTTCCGGGCACATTCACCGATTTTCTAGATAAAACCTTACCTCCGTAGATAACTTCACATCTTACTTCTTCGTCCACTTCTAATACTTCCAGCTCTATCTGTCCATCATCTATCAATATCTTGTCACCACTTTTTAAAAAATCCGCTGTGTTTGGATGATCCACCGGAAGAACTTCTCTATCCCCTAAGACTTCATCAGTTACGATCTTTACAATATCTCCCTGATATAACTCTGTATCTTCTTCTACTTCCTTAAGCCTGATCTCGGGCCCCTGGGTGTCCATCATCAACCCTATCTCCTTAGAGGTGTCTCTCAGCTTTTTTAAAGTCCTTTCATGTTCCTCATGAGTACCGTGAGAAAAGTTTTGCCTGGCAACATCTACCCCCGCTTCTACAAGACTGTCAAGGATTTGATCGGTCTCCGATGCAGGACCTATGGTAGCTACTATCTTGGTCTTTCTCATTATGTTAACACGCTCTAAAACCTTTAGGAAACTTTGACTATATATTATTTAAACCCCGATCACGTTCGACACTTTCATCGTCAGACATACCTATATTTTATCTTTTGGGCTTGCCGGATATCAACTATCGATAGAGCTATGATACGATCATAGCCAAACTTCTGATCTTTCAAGATATCCCGATCAAAACACACATATAAGTGCCAGTAAAAAATATTATATAATTACTAACTATTGTTTCAACCAAACAGGAGGATCAAAATGAATATAATGGATTCCTTAAGATCATTGTGGGATAAAGAAAAAAGGGCTTTGAAAAAATCGAACAAGTTGATAGAAAAAGCAGAAGAAAGACAGCAGGAGGGGGATGTAGAAGCTTCAAAAGAGCATCTCGATAAAGCCCGAGATTACATCAATAAAAAACAAGACGTATTGAGGGGAAGAGAGAAAGATCTATCGGAATTATACGACAGGATAGGATGGCTTTATTTCAACCTAGGTTTCGAACAGGAAGCCCTAAAATTGGAAAAAAAAGCGGTTGATACAGATCAACAAAATACCCAGGCATTGAACCATAAAGCATCAATCCTCTCAAAAGTAGGGGATTATGATGAAGCGTTAAGGTCTTTGGAAAACGCTATGGAGATAGATCCAGAAAATAAGCTCGTATATCTGAATAAAGGCGATGTTCTAGCAGAGATGGGGAGGGATGAAGAGGCTGTCAGAGCCTACAAGACCGGATTGGAAAAAGATCCTGACGATCTAGCTTTCTATGAAAGGATACTAGATATAAATCCAAATGACTCTATGACCTTGGCTAAAAAGGGGATGGCCCTCAAAAGAGAGGGAAACCTCGGGGGAGCGTTGGATGTTTTAGACGAGGCATTGGATATCGATCCAAACAATGAAGAGATCTGGCTCAAAAAAGGATTGATTTTAGAGGAAAAGGGTAAGCTGAACGACGCGGTAGTATGTTTTGACAACGGCATAGACGTAGATCCCAATAGTAAGGAACTCTGGACAAAAAAAGGCACGGTACTTCATACTTTAGAAAGACACGAAGACGCTCTTGAAGCCGTGGAGAATGCCCTTGAGATCGATCCTGAAGATAAAGAACTCTGGAATAAAAAAGGTACGATACTGTTCGAGATGGAACGGTTTGAAGATGCAGTAGCCTCTTTCGAAGAAGGGATAAATATAGATATGAAAGACCACACATTATTGAACAATAAGAAAGAAGCTCTGAAAGAACTAGATAGATACGAAGAATTGATAAAGATATGCGATAGGATACTTGAAAACTATCCAGAAGATGCCAGCGCACTTTACGAAAAAGGAGTAGCGCTTCAGATGCTAGGAAAGAAAGATAAAGCGATACAGGCCTTCGAAGAAGCTTTAACACTGAACCCAAAAGATATAGACGCGTTAAAACACGAAAAGAGCATATACAAGGATAAGGAGGAATGGAAAGAAGTCATCAGGGTCTGTAGTAGGATAACCGAGATCGATGAAAAAAATGTAGATGCCTGGACCGATATGGGCAAAGGCTTTGTAAAAACTGAAGAACCTTCTAAAGCCTTAAGTTCTTTCGAGAAAGCTTTAGATATCGAAGAAACAAACCAAGAGGCTTTGACCGGGAAAAAAGAGGCTTTGATAGAATTGGGAAGATACGATGAAGTAATAACGGTTTCGGACAGGATAATAACTTTAGATGAGGAAAATGCTCAAGCTTATTTCGACAGGGCTCAGGCCTATAGAAAGATCGGTAAACACGAAAAAGCGATAGAGAGTTATAATGATGGTCTATCGATCGATGATTCCAGACCTGAAAAATGGAATTTCAAAGGTCTTTCAGAGTACAAGATAGGTAGATACGAGGAGGCTATAGAGAGTTTCACAAGGGCTCACGAACTGAACTCTGATGATAAAAGGTATTGGAACAACAAGGGTCACGCTCTGAATAAATTGGAAAGATATGAAGAGGCCATCGAGGCTTATTCTAACGCCTTAGATATCGACGAAGAAGATCATAAGATATGGTACAGTAAAGGCTTAGCCCAAGAGGGAGTGGATAGATACGAAGAAGCCGTAAGGTCTTATGAGCACGCGGTTGAGATAGAAGACAAAGATGCTAATATATGGTACAGTAAAGGTGCCGCTCTTGAGTGGCTAGAGAGATACGATGAGGCTGTCGAATCATTCAACAAATCCCTTGAGCTCGATCCCAGTAACCGTTTCGCACATATTAGGAAGGCCATCTGTCAGGCAGAGATGGGAGAACACTCTGAGGCGGTGAAAGCCTTCGACAGGGCGCTGGATATGGAGGAATACGATCTCAAAGTTTTAGAACATAAAAAAAGTTCTCTCAAGGAACTCGGCCGGTGGAGTGAGATAAAGCAGACGGCTGAAAAGATATTAGAGATGAATTCTCAAAACATAGAAGCTTGGAGAGATAAAGCTAAAGCACTGAAGAAACTAGGTGAACCCGAATCCGCTCTTAAATCGATAGAAAGGGTTCTCGACCTTAATGAAGAACTTGACGATCTGAGGATGGCAAAGGATATACTCATAGAGCTCAGCAGATGGGAGGAAGTCATCGAATACTGTGATAAGATACTCAAAAAAGATGAAAACGATTTCGAAACCTGGAAGGATAAAGCTAAATCTCATAAATACCTCAAAGAAAGAGAGAAAAGTATCGAGGCTTTCGATAAAGCTTTAGAACTCGATCCAGATGACAAAGCTTCCTGGATGCAAAAGGGTATGATACAGGAACATCTGGAAAGATACGAAGGAGCTTTGAGATCATATAATAAAGCGCATGGACTGGACGAGAACGACGTCCATCCCATAATCAGGAAGGCGGAAGCACTCAAAAAGATGGAAAGGCATGATGAGGCAATCGAATGGTACGATAAAGCATTAGAGATCGAACCAGAAAATACGGAATACTTGAATCTTAAAGGCGAGTGTCTGATAGAGCAAGGAAGTCATGAAGAGGCAAGGGAGATATTTGAGGAGTCTCTAGAGATCGACGATCAG
>JAFDTP010000060.1 GCA_019594195.1 Thermoplasmata archaeon | reverse complement strand
GCATACTGGTGTGATCACTGCGATCAGTATTTCTCCTATCAAGAAGTAAAGAAAAGTAGTAATAGCGAAGATTGAAGTGACCTAAAAGATGTAGATCCCTCGGCAAGATTCTTGAGATTCAATAGTAGTCCGAGTGACTTATCAGATGACTTTTTGCCTTCTCGATGACTTTTTCTTTTGATACACCGGTCAACTCCACTTCGCAATCGCCGTGACGGCACTCGAATTTATATCCTTTTATACTGGTCTCTAATATCGGGCCTACGCATTCTTTTCCATCTTTCAAAATGCACTGGACGACCTTCCCCTCTTCATCCTTGACCTCGTAATCTTTCACTTCGTCCGGGTCTCCCACATCTAACTTATCTTCCATATTATAACAAGCTTATTAGAGATATAAATATTTAACTCGAATGTCTGTCAAAGCCTGCTCGAGATCTTTTAGAAATCATAAGAGACTATGAAAAGTACCGTCATCCCCACGATCAAAAACAAAAAGACCCACGTGTTTAGCAGCCATATGATACCGAGTAGACCATAGAGCATGCTCCTCCTACCCAGGGTGTACTCGCGATTACCTCTTATGAAGAGATCGGCCAGATATGTTTCCGCTCTCAGTCCGCTTATATCTTCCAGGCTTTCGGATGAACTCCTGACCAGGAACGTTATACGGGTAAAATGGCGCAGGCAGAGAAGGAAATTGAAAAACGAATATATCAGAGTGAACATCATCAACCAGATAGCGTAATCGCCATCACCGAATGGATCGGGAAGGGCGGACGGACTCAAACCGAAGAGCAGCCCTATAAGGAGTACAGAGGTGGTCGCTAAAAAAGTGACGGCCATTATAACGTTCCTCAATTGATGGATCACCAGGAGATGATCTCTTTCTTCTATTATCTCCTTGAACCAACTCCGTATCGCTTCGTTTATCCTGTTGCGCTGTGTTATCACGTCCTCCTTTTCGGTCAGAAAAAAATACAGGTAATGGTAACCCCAAAGGCAAACGGCATAGATCGATATGATCACGAAGGAGGGAAGATCGATCATGGTCAACTCCTATTATAGATAAGATGTTCCTGCTTTAATAATTAATCGATAAAGAACAGTTAAAGTTGATAAAATCGGAAAAACATTTTTATATCCTACCCATTCCGGAACTTGACCAAAGTTAGCGTTCATCATGGGTAATTATCTATGAGCGAAGAAGAGGATAGAAAATCGGTTTTAGATTTCAATATCAGATATCTGGTCAAGAGGTTTTCCAGGGAGTACTTGAGGCCCAATCTAAAGGTGTATCTTCCTATCCAGATAGGCCACGTTATAACGGCCATACTCGCACTGATACCGCCTTTGATCCTTCGGAGTATAATAGACGATGCGGTGATCAACGGAGATATGGGTGTGGTGATAAACCTATCTTTGATCGCTCTAGCGGTGTTTGGTGCGATCGCTGTCGGAAGAGGATTACGCAGTTATTACGGACATAAGACGGCTCAAAAGATAGTTTATGATATGAGGAACGACCTATACGGACATTTCCAGGATCTTCCGATGAAGTTCCACGATGAGAAAAAGACCGGAGAACTTATCGCCCGTCTGATCGATGATCTTAACAGACTTCAGGAGTTCCTGCACCACGGTCCCGAGGGATTCTTCACCGCCGTAACGCGGATCCTGGGTACCCTGATCATACTTTTCACTTTGAACGTACCTCTTACACTCGTCGTTCTAGCCTTCGCTCCACTTCTGATTTTATACGGATGGTTCCTGATGAGGAAGATGCACCGCGCATTCAGAGAAGTCAGGAGTAAGAAGGCCGAGATGACAGATCGTTTAGAGGATAATCTTTCCGGCGTCAAGATAATCAAGGCTTTCTCCAACGAGCTTTTCGAAAGAGGGAGATTCGCTGAAGAGAACATCGAACATTTTGAAGCTAGGAGGGAAGCGGTCAGATACATAAGCATGTTGGGCCCCGGGGCTTACTTTTTGAACAGCTTAGGTCTAGTGCTGACCCTAGGATATGGTGGATATCTAGTGATGGAAGAAGCACTCACTCCCGGTACATTGGCAGCATTTTACACTTACCTGGTCGGTTTCAGAGGACCGATGCTTAGGCTCATCCGCATAAACGAAGGTCTGAGCCGCTTTCTAGCCTCTATAGAAAGATTTTTCGATCACAAGGATATAGAGCCAGATATCTATACTGAAGAGGATGCCTTGACTTCTGAAGAGGTCGTACCTGAAAATCTTGATAAAGAGACCTCGACCACCGAGCTCACGCCGGAGGAAAGTTCCATACTCAAGGGTGAGGAAAGGCTTGAATTGATACAAGATCTAGAAGGGGTTGACGATAGAAAGATAGAGAAAGAGAAGGCGATAGAAAAAGCTACTATACCGGGTAGAGTAACTTTCGAACACGTGTCTTTTTCCTATGATGATGCTGAAGATGTTCTAGAGGATATCCATTTTGACGTACCTCCCAAGAAATCAGTCGCTCTCGTAGGTCCTAGCGGCTCCGGCAAGACCACGATAGTCCGCCTGATCCCAAGGCTCTATGACGTTGACAGTGGGGTCGTAAAAGTTGACGGAGTCGATGTCAAAAGATGGGATCTAAAGGAGCTGCGGAATTCCGTAGCTATGGTCCTGCAGGATGATTATCTCTTCTCCGGAACTATAAAAGAAAATATCAGTTATGGAAGGCCCGATGCCTCGGAGGAGGATGTTATGGAGGTTGCTAGTAAAGCTAACGTTGACCAGTTCGCTGAAAAGATGCCAGATGGTTACGAGACTGAAGTAGGCCAGAGAGGGATAAAACTATCAGGAGGCCAGCGACAGCGGATATCGATAGCCCGTGCTCTGCTGAAAGACCCTGAGATACTCATACTCGACGAGGCGACCTCCTCCGTTGATTCACAAACAGAAAAGCTGATCCAAGAAGCCATCGATCGTGTTTCTGAAGGTAGGACAACCTTCACGATAGCTCACCGCCTTTCTACCATAGTTGATGCAGACGAGATACTGTTCATCGAGAACGGCCGTATAGAAGAAAGAGGCGATTTCGATGAACTCATGGATCAGGGAAAGAAGTTCAGCCATTTCTACGATCTGCAGTTCGGCGGGGGCGAGTGATGTTTTTTAGAGGGGGTCAAACTTCCGTTATACCCCCAAATTTAGCAAAGATTTTAATACGACCTTCTGATGGGGATAATTGCTGATAAAATGGGTATGGAAATTGTAAAAAAATACTGTGAGGAAATTTTGAGAGGTGATACATATGACTAAAAGTGAAGAGATAATCGAGCTGACCCAGAAGTATGGAGCTAAAAATTATGATCCGCTGCAGGTCGTGATTTCTGAAGCGGACGGCGTTTGGGTTAAAGATGTCGATGGTAAAGAATATATGGATATGTTGAGCGCCTACTCAGCTGTCAGTCACGGCCACTGTCATCCTGAAGTGGTGAAAGAACTCAAGGAGCAGGCCGATGACGTAACTCTGACTTCACGTGCCTTCATGAATGATCAGTTAGGGTCTTTTTACAAAAAAGTTTCAGATATCACCGGTAAAGATAAGGTCCTGCCCATGAATTCTGGAACTGAGGCGGTAGAGACCGCGATAAAGGCCGCTAGAAGATGGGGGTATTTTGAAAAAGGAGTGCCGGAGGGCAAAGCTAAGATAATAGCTCTGGATAACAACTTCCACGGCCGTTCTACCACCATAATATCGTTCAGTACAAGAGAGAAATACAGAGATGGTTACGGACCTTTCACTCCAGGTTTCGAGATCGTTCCCTTCGGTGACATAGATGCTCTCGAAGAGGCAATCGACGAGAACACTGTCGGTTTCTTGATGGAACCCATGCAGGGTGAGGGCGGTATAGTCGTACCTCCCACGGGATACCTCAAAGAGGCCAAGGAGCTCTGTGAAGAGGAAAACGTGCTATTTATCGCGGACGAGATCCAGACCGGTCTCGGTAGAACGGGAAAGATGTTCGCTTGTGATTGGGAAGACGTCGAACCCGATATCTACATACTGGGCAAAGCATTGAGCGCTGGAGTCTATCCTGTTTCGGCAATAGCCGCAGATGAAGAAGTGATGGACGTTTTCAACCCGGGTTCTCACGGTTCCACTTTCGGCGGAAATCCTCTAGGTGTTGCCGCTGCTAGACGCGCTATAGAAGTCATCGAGGAAGAAGATTTTGTGGAAAATTCTAGAGAGATGGGCAGATACATGAGGAAAAAACTGAAAGATATAGACAGTCCCTTGATCAAGGATGTGAGAGGTAGAGGACTGTTCATAGGTGTTGAATTGAAAGAGAAGGCTAGACCATATTCGGAGGAGCTCAAGGACGAAGGAGTACTGGTCAAAGATACAAAGGGGACTGTGCTGAGGTTTGCACCGCCGCTCATAATAACCAAAGACCAGATAGATTGGGCTCTCGAAAGGATAAAGAAGGTTCTCAAACCCGAATAGATGACTGAATCATCTGCCCTCACGGGCAGATATCTAACTCCTTTTTTTGATCAAAATTTCTTAGCGGCGTGTTTTGAGATCATCTCTAGACCGTATTTTGTACCTATCATACCGCCCACTCCGCTGACACCCCAGAACCATATTAGTCGGTCCAGGAAAACCGCGGTCGCCGCAGCACCGGGGGAGACACCGACGAAGATGAGCACGGACACCATACCCCCCTCATATATTCCGAGATTGCCGGGTGTGGCCGGGATCATAAGGAGCATTATACCGAGACCCATGGCGATTATTATGTTAGCTAGACCTATATCGAAGCCGAAAGCCGCAAGCAAGACGTAGTATTTGGCTATAGTCAACCCCTTCCTTCCAAAGGATAGGCTCATACCCTGGGCGAAGCGTTTTCTGTCGGAAAGGCTTTCCTTGAAATTTTTTCGAAAGATTTCGTATCTCTCGAATATGTCATCTTCGTACTTTTTAAGCTTCTTGATGTGGTGGCAGAGAAAACCTAAAAGGTCGTGGATTATCTTCATATCGAAGTATATCTCGAATATGAAGAAGAATATGAGGGCGCATATGCCTACGAATGCGAGCAGTATCATGTAGATCCACGTAGGCGGACTCGTCAAGATCATCAGCAGCGCTACCGAGCCTAGAACCAATACCACGTCTATGATGAATTCCAGGGTCAGATCGGTGCTTATGGAGGCCAGGCCGTCTCTGACTTCTATCTTATACTTCTGTTTCATAAGATAAAGTTTACCCGCCTCACCTCCCATCTTGAAGACAGGGGTGAGGTTGTTCATCGCCTGTCCGACGAGCTGCATCTTGAAGAGATCGATCCATGTCACTTCTGGATGGTATTTTCTAACGAATATCCCCCAGCGCACGGACCAGAGGACGATACTCAAGATTATTATAGCTATAACGATCAAATAATAAAAGGGATTCAACTCAAAGATTGATTCATAGATCTGGTCAAATCCGATGATGGCGAATACAGCTATGACCGTGGCTATACCAATCGCCAAAAGTCCTAAGAATTCCCAGACCTCTTTTTTCATCATGACCACAGTAGATAATTTTATTTCTTCTGATGTGGCAAGAAGGAGAAGAGTTACTTATCACTTTTCCTATTTTATCTTCTGAATGCTCGAGTTTATGAGCTGTTCTAAATGTGATGGAGATAGCTCAGATCATCCGATCGAACGGTCGTTTTTTAAAAACAATTTATTTGAGCTCTACTGTATATTATCATTTCAAAAATCCAAAATAAGTATGAATGGAATTTCTATGTTCTAATAGGATTAAGGATTAATGTGAGCAATATGTGATCTTTATAGAAGCTTATTAAAAAGATTTTAAATCACGCCAACCGATCTAGATTTTTGCTTTCATTTCTTTGAGATGATGTTTCTGTGAAAATAATCAAACAAACATCTTTTAAAGTTTAAAATATTTAATGTTTATGGATTATTTTTATATATTATAACATCTTTACCTGGGTTTGATAAGATATGAATTCGTCTGAAAGAAAGAAAATAAATTTGATAGTGATACCGGTCGTTGCGATGATTGCGATTTCGATTCTGATCATCCCTGGTAATGTTGAAGCTTCAAGTAGCGAAAATGATGATATTCTTTATGCTCCATATGATGAGGATTATTATGCAGAAGTTGAGTATAATGGGGAAGCCGATACATCTGAAAATTTAGATGCAGACTTGGAAAACTCTCTAGCAATATCAGCGGAAGTTAGCAATGTTAAAACATATCATGAAGATGCTAGA
The DNA here is from genome assembly GCA_019594195.1 of Thermoplasmata archaeon. The sequence goes on along the minus strand of JAFDTP010000060.1, from coordinate 4,423 downwards.
GAAGACGGTACCCATGTGAATATATTTTTATCATTAGTAGCTACTAGCCAATGGGATTTAGAGGTATATGACCCTGATCGAGGTATAAAACAACGTAAAATCCAAGGTTTGGGTGAGACACACATTTATGCTGAGCAAGATGTTGACGAGGAGAGTAACATGAGACTCTCATTCAATGAGCGATATACGGCAGGCTGTGAGAATTACAGTACCGAACCCGATGAAGATTGGGATTTAGAAGACATAGACAGTAAGCAAGAAGCAGTTACTTATTGGGCATGGAGTACCGTTATCGATGAGGCGGAATTGGTTCCAGGATTTATGAATGCAGTTGAAACCTATGAGGCGTGGAAAAATAACCAAGGTTTTAAGGAAAATTATGTTGGTGAAGATGAGGTTATAGGTCCGGGGGCGGCAGGTATTGAGCCTGATGTCAAAAGAAATTATCCTGATGATGAGTACGATACCCCGACAACCCACTATTTCTCTACGATGCTCCAGTGGGAAATACCTTCAGGGGAAGGTCTCAACGATGGTTCAAATACATTAGAACTCGATGCTAAAAATATTATGGAGACAAAAAGATTCAATGGTCGTACTGAGAACGAAGAGGGTGCTAGGTCTTCCATAGAGATAACTATAAAACAACCCGAGATAGATTCTGTAGACACATACTCTGATCGCAGTGTACAAACTAGAGATGGAACTTTTTACATTGATGATCAAATTACCACTCTGCCTTCAAGTGATGTAATGGTAGATATAGAAGTTGATTGGGGCGATGGCACTGTTGATACTTTTGAAAATAAGTTCGTAAAAACAATGGATCGCCGAGGGATATGTATTGACCATACATATGACTTGAAGGAACTCGGTTTGAGTAAGGGCGAACAGGAAACATTTGATGTAGAAGTAACAGTGGAACTATCGGACTCTTACGGTGGTTTATATGATTCAGCTACGTCAACATATTCAATAACTATTAGTTGGGTCGATTATAATCCACCACCCAGACCTCCTCCTGGAGGGGCGTTTCCGAGATCTTATCCCCTCTGATTGGGAGATAGGTATGGACCTGATTGTCGGCTGATCAAAAATCAAAAACTCTTATCTCACATATTTTTCAAATCTACGCAAAAATCTATTTTCACATCAATCATAACTTGCTTTTGAAGCCGATCACCCCTACAAAGGCGATCATTGAAAGCACCAGCATACCATGTGTGTATGCGCCGGTGAGGGCGATGATAACACCGACACTAACGGGTCCCATCACCCCGAAAGTGTTGGCTATCCCGTTCATCAGTCCTGTAGCGGAACCTAGTTCCTTGCCCTGTATGGTGTTCTGCAATTTAGTGAAGAAAAGAGGAGGAGCTAATTGTCCGGTCAAAAAAACCATGAAAAGTAGAAATATCGACATGACTGCACCCTCTAATGGAGAATAGGTGAGGATGATTATCATGATGCCAGAAGCTACCAGTGAGAACATTATTATCCGGTCTGTATTACCCTTGATATCGCTGACCCACGATCCTATGAGGTTACCAAGTATCGCGCCCAAGTAGGGTATCGCGGCTAGGTAAGCGTTTTCGCCGAGATTCAAGCCAGTGGTAGCCTCGAGATAGGCCGGTATCCAAAGAGAAGTGCCCCAGAAGACGGTGTTCACTGCGGTGAACCCTACGGTTATCTGCTGAAAATCATTGTCACTCAACAATCTTTTGAACGCCTCGAGAAGATCGATATCGTTGCCGCCGTTCAAGTCCCTCTTTTCTTCAGACGGTGAGTCCTCGATGGATAGAAATATCGGGAGTACTAGTAAAAAACCGAAGAGGGCTATCATATAAAATGAATAACGCCAGCCCATGTTTTGTATAACAGGCCCCATCAATATAGGGGATATGGATATACCTATAGGAGCGCCTATCATGAAGACAGCATTGGCCCTCCCTCTGGTGCTCTTACCGAACCATCCCGCTATGACTTTTGTCGCTATAGGATACATGACACCTTGGGAGAGTCCTAAGATCACCCGGGAAAGTAAAAATAAGATGTAATTATCGCCGAAAAAAGCGCCGAGAGATACAGCTATCGAGCATCCGGTCATCGATGCGACAAGTATCATCTTTGGACCGTACTTGTCGATGTTAGGGCTGAAGAATATGTTGGAGAAACCGTAAGGTACCAGAAATATGCCCATCAGCAACCCACCCAGGAAACCCTGTTCCGCTCTCGACCAAACTAGTTCGTCACCGATCGCTTCCAGTGCAACCGAGGTGCTCAACCTTCCCATGAAAGCTACCAGTATGGTAAGGAACAGGAGCGCTAGGATCAACCACCTGTATTTTGAGGAAAGGTCCGCAGTGAATCTATCCTTGATCGAACTCATTAGAGTCGAAGTCAGGTCGCCTGATTTTTAATCTTTCGCCCTGATATCGAGTTTAGATAAGGCAGGTAAAAAGGAGAAAAGAAATTTAAAGATGAGCTTATATCTCTCATCGATTTCGTTCCCGATACCTGACGTGGTCGTTAGATGCCTCCTGATGATAGATCTTTAAGGACCCAGCATAACCGTCTAGTCGAAGCCCTACCCCGTTTACTCGCTAGATTGGGTATACTGGACCGCAGTAGAGGAACTGAAGCCTTCAGCCTTGCCTGGCCTGTGATAATCACCGGTGGTCTGAGAGTAGGTCTGCGTTTGACCGATTTTTTGATGGTCGGCTTCGCCATCGGGACCGCGGGGGTAGCGGCACTCGGTTTTGGATTTCAGTTCTTCTTCATAGGTTTCGCCCTTTCACTAGCGATATCGAGCGGTACGATAAGTTTGGTCTCTCAATACCACGGTGCCGGCGAGTATGAAGAAGCTGATTTCGTGATAAAACAATCAGTATGGCTATCTATCCTGATCTCTTTACCTCTCATGCTCGTCACGTGGTTTTACGCTGAGAACATGATCGGTCTTCTCAGCAGTGATCCTGAAGTCATACGTCTAGGTGGATCATATCTCAGGGTATTGATGATCGGTCTGCTATTCCGTTTTTTCTCTATGATCACTGCTAGGGCATTCGCGGGCTCCGGCAACACAGTAACTCCGATGTATGTCAGCGCTCTAGGTGTACCGGCGAATGTGATCTTGAACTGGTTGTTCATCTTCGGTATAGGCGTTTTTCCAGAATACGGGATAGTCGGAGCGGCTCTAGGTACTCTGATAACTAATATCTCCATGGCCTTCATATTCTTCGCTCTTATGTTCTCCGGCGTATATAACGTGAGAATCAGGTTTGGAGGGAAACAGTGGGACAATTCCGTTGTAAAGAAGATATTTTCTATTTCCCTGCCGCTACTCGGGATGAGGATGGCCAGAACTCTAGGGCAATTTCCATTCTTGTGGATGTTGGACGGTTTGGGCACTGGTGTGGTAGCCGCCTATCAGATAGGAAGACGGGTCGAGTTGTTCGCGATGGAACCCGCCTGGGGTTTCGGAACCGCTGCGAGCACGCTGGTAGGCCAATCGCTAGGAGCTGAAAAGGAAGATGAGGCGGAGCTTTATGGGTGGGACACTTTGAAGATATCGATATCTGTCATGATGCCGATCGCCCTGGTTCTAGCTCTTTTCGCGGGTCCTATATCCTCTCTGTTCACCGATGAGATCGAAGTAGTCGTGATGAGTTCCCATTTCATATACATCAACGCTGTCGGGGTACTGGGTTATGCGATAAACAGGATAATGCGCGGTGCTTTGAGAGGCGCGGGAGACACCAGGTGGCCTTTCTACGGGAACATGCTCGGCTTTTATGGGTTTCTACTCCCGGTCACGTATGTCTTCGGGATATGGCTGGGTTATGGTCTCATAGCTATCTTTGTTGCTCTGCTCGGCAGTTTTTTCATCCCGGCTCTTATAAACCTATACAGATTCAAAACCGGTTGTTGGAAGGCGGTCAGTAGAAGATTGAGAGATGTAGAATGAAGGTCTGAGTCTTCAGAGCAGTAAAAATTCAAGCATCAACCAAAGAGTGAAGATGGTCGCCATACCTAAGATGAAATACCTCGGTCTTCCCTCTCCCTCTTTTGGTAGTATATCTCTACTCACCAGGAACATAAGTATTCCCAAAGTGAATGCCAATATCCCTCTTTCTATATCTTCTCCGATATCCAAGAAGATACCTGATAAGACGCCTATCAATACCGAACTCGATAAAACATACCGATCGAGATCACTCCCTGAAATCTTGTGAAAGCTTTCCAAAGCGATGGTGGAAGCTACCGTGTGTATGAAAAAAGGTATAAAGGTCAAAAAGCCCACTACCGGTCTCAAACCGACGATCGTCACTAGTATGAATCCCTTTATCGAATGATCGATGAAGAATCCAAAGATATGGAGATGATACAGATCTTCTTCCAGAGTTTTTTCGTCCTTGACATGCTG
>JAFDTP010000119.1 GCA_019594195.1 Thermoplasmata archaeon | reverse complement strand
CATAACCTCTACGCTATCAGTCCAGAAGGCGAGGAACTATGGACCTTTGAAACCGATGGACGTATATCTTCATCACCATCCATCGGAAAAGAAGGTACCGTGTACGTGGGATCGCATGATCATAACCTCTACGCCATATACTGAAAGAGTAAATCTTTCGGTAGAAGTATGAAAGCTATGTAAGGAGTTAAATCAAAAATGATTAAGAAAACTATCCTTATTCTCGTTCTTATATTATTCTTGGTTACACCTACATCTTTAATTACAGATTTCGAAAATTCATCCGATGATATGACGATTGGAGATGTCGAAGAATCCGAAATTGATGAAAGACTTGAAAGTTCGAGAATTGAAAATAACCTTTGGCCAACTTTTGGATATGATCGAAAACGGTCAGGCGGAACAAATTTTTCTACAGAACATAATACCGGGGAAGAAAAATGGCGGTTCGGTACCGATGATCAAATCGCTTCTTCGCCCGTAATTGGAGAAAACGGTACTGTTTATATAGGTTCATTTGACAATCATCTTTACTCTATATATCCAAATGGTACGGAAAAATGGAACTTCGAAACTGGAGATCTTATTTTTTCTTCACCCAGTATCGGTCCTGAGGGGAACATCTATGTCGGATCTGGTGATGGAAATTTATACGCGATCTATCCCAACGGAACAGAAAAATGGAGATTCGAAACTGAAGACAAGGTGAATTCATCTCCACTAGTAGATGGTAATAGAAACGTATATGTTGGATCTCACGATGGAAATTTATACGCGATAAATCCTAACGGAACAGAAAAATGGAGATTCGAAACGGATGGAACTGTTTACTCTTCTCCTGCAATGTGTGACAGCAGGAATATATATTTTGGATCCTATGATAATAAATTGTACTCAGTAGATGAAGAGGGTTCCAAAGTGTGGAATTTCGAAACCGGTCATTTCATTCGGTCGTCACCAGCTATAAGTGATGAAGGCATGATCTATATAGGATCACACGATGGAAATCTGTATGCTATAAATCCCAACGGAACTGAGAAATGGAGATTTAATACGGGCTCTTGGATACGTTCGTCCCCTGCCATCGCTGAAGACGGAACAATATATGTGGGTTCCTTGGATAGAAATCTTTACGCCATATCTTCGAATGGTACTAAAAGATGGAAATTTGAAACAGGCTATGAGGTGTATTCTTCCCCCACTATTTCTAAAGAGGGGACCATATTTGTTGGATCTAGATCTGCAAGAGGTGAACTTCATGCTATATGTCCAGAGGGTTCAGAAACGTGGAGTTTTCAAACAGACGATTGGATAAAATCATCCCCTTCTATTGATGATCAAGGGAGGATATACTTCGGCTCTTTAGATAGCTATTTATATGCTTTAGATGGCGAGAGAAATCATGATAATGATGTTGAAGAAATTGATTATGCATTTGTCATTATGTTTTTTATAATAATCATAGTATTCTCAATGTTATATTTCTTAAAAAATAAATCAAGTTATTGAGAAAAAAACAAGAAAATATAAAAAATAAATTAATGGTTTTCATTCGTATAGATGACAAGCCACTCTTGACCCGTTTTCCTGTGTCAATTCAGGCGGTTTTCTTTTACATATTTTTCCTGCTTTTTCTTGACACCTAGGAGCGAAAGAACAACCCTCGGGTGGATTGATAGGGCTGGGTACGTCTCCAGTCAGAGCCACTTCAACTTCATCATCGGGATCAGGCTGAGGAACGGTCTTCAACAAAGCTTTCGTGTAAGGATGTCTGGGATTATTGAATACTTCATCTGCATCACCGATCTCAACTATCCTTCCAAGATACATCACCGCCATACGTGTGCTGATAGCCCTGACTAGATTGATATCGTGGGAAATGAACATGAACGATAAATCGAATTTTTTCTTCGTCTGGTCCAACAGTTTTAAGATCTTCGATTGTACAGACACATCTAGTGCTGAAGTAGGTTCATCAAGAATCAAAAATTGTGGCTCTACACATATAGCCCTTGCTATACATACACGTTGCTGTTGTCCTCCGCTCAACTCGTGAGGATATCTGATCAGATGTTCTGCTTTGAGGCCCATCGTGTGAAGGATGTCAACCATCCTTTCGAGTTTCTCATCTTCTGAATCAACTAGATCATGGATTTCCAACGGTCTGTTCAGATGGTCGTAAACGGTCATCTGCGGGTTTAGAGATGCAGCAGGCTCTTGAAAGACAATGTTCATCTCTTTCCTTAATTGTCTCATCTTTTTCCCATTATAATCTGTTATATCGGTGCCATTGAAATAAATTTTACCTTCAGTAGGTTCAAGTAGTTTTAGTATAGTCCTACCTAATGTAGTCTTGCCGCATCCACTTTCGCCGACTACTCCAAGGGTCTCTCCGTGTTCCACATTTAGTGTAACGTCATTCACTGCCTTAACGGTCCCTTCCATCGTTTCGAAATATTTCTTCAGATTTTGAGTCTCAACTAAACTCATTCTATCTCCTTCCAGAAATGGCATGAAACAGTATGATCAGTTGAAACTTCTTCCAAAGGTGGTCTCTCTTCTTGACATATCTTCTGGGCATGTTCACATCTCGGATGGAAACGACAACCAGTTGGTGGATTTATCAACTCGGGTACAGTTCCTGGGATGGTCTCAAATTCCTCGATATCAGTCGCGACCCCTGGTACAGAGTGTATAAGACCTTTAGTGTATGGATGTTTAGGTTGTTTGAAAAGGTTACGTACTGGTGCAGTCTCAGCGATCTGACCTGCATACATGACAGTGACGATATCGCATATTTCAGATATTACCGCCATATCGTGAGTTATGTATAACAATGATAGATTTCTGTTCTCTTTTTGCATCTTCAATATCTCCAAAAATCGTGCTTGAATAGAGACGTCAAGTGCAGTAGTGGGTTCATCAGCAATGAGTAATTCGGACTGTGCAGCTAACATCATCGCGATCATTACTCTCTGTTTCATACCTCCACTTAATTCATGTGGATAATCCTTGTAAATCTCTTCAGGATCTGGAAGTTCAACGTCGTCGAGCTCATCTATCACTATTTGTTCGGCTTCTTTTTTGTCATCGGTCTGATAAAGGATCACCGACTCCATGACTTGGTCTCCTGAAGTGTAAACAGGGTTGAGAGCACCTTGTGGGTCCTGAAAAATCATGCTGATCTCATTGCCTCTTATGAATTTTCTAAGTTCATTTTCACTGTAATCTAAAAGGTCAGAACCCCTATAGATGATCTTACCACCGCGTATCCTTGCATTGTCTTCTAGTAGCCCTAGAGTGGTCAAGCTGGTAACTGACTTACCGCAGCCCGTCTCACCTATCAATCCGTGGATTTCACCTTTCTTCACTGTTATGTTTATATTATCTAGAGCCTCGACAATCCCTTCTTCCGTTTCAAATTCCAATTGGAGATCCTGTATTTCTAGCATCGGCTCTCCTTCATTAACCTCTTCTAACGATTGATTGCTTTTTGTCATGTGTAAATTATCCTCCTGCTCTAACAGGGTCTAAAGCATCTCGAAGTCCATCTCCTACAAAATTGAACGCTAGGACCGTAAATACGATAGCTAAGCCAGCAACAGTAACTAACGTAGGTCTGAACTGCATGAAACCTGCTCCTTCATTTACCATCTGTCCCCAGGTAGGATCTGGTGGTTGGATTCCTACTCCTAAGAAATTCAGTGAGGCAGCAGCCAATAGAGCTGTAGGCATCTGAATAGTGACGAGAACGATGATCGACGGAGTAACGTTTGGTAGGAAATATTTGGTTATAGTACTAAATTTACTCTCTCCAATCGCTTCAGCACTTTCTATGAACAATTCTTCTCTAATCGAGAGCACTTCGCCTCTGACAACTCTTGCGAAAGACGTCCAGGCTCTCAATCCTATAGCCACGACAACTGGCCATAACCCCTCGCCTAGCGTCACCGCGAGTGCGATGCCGAATATCAGAGTCGGGAATGCCAAGAACGCATCTACGGTTCTCATTATAACTTCGTCTATCCATCCACCGAAGGCTCCTGCGATCAATCCAAGAGTTACACCGATCCCGGCGGCGATCCCTACAACCACTAGACCAACTAATAGAGCGGTTCTTGAGCCGTACATCAATCGTGACAAAATATCTCTTCCCAATGAGTCGGTGCCTAATGGGTGCTCCCAAGAGGTAGGTTGCCGTGAGGTTTCTCGGCCTACGTTTGTTTCATAAGGATCGTGTGGAGCTAATAAAGGGGCAAAGATCGCTGTGAAAATCAACAGTCCTATTATAACCATTCCAAATAGAGCTAATTTATGCCTCTTGAATCTCTTCCACACAAGCTCCCACTGGCTAGTCTCCTTCTCTTTGAGATCCTGAATGTCCTCCTTGATATGAGCCTCATCACTACCAAAGTATACATCATCTTCTACCTCGACATCTCCTTCTTCGATCACTTCGTCAAGGATGTCATCTTCTTTTTCTTCAGGCATATTTATGCATGTTTTACACCTCTAAATATATTAGAGGGGAAAGGGTTTTTGTTTGTTGCAGATCCTATTAATCAGCCCATTCCACGTAGTTCAAGTGAGTTACTGGGCCCTCATATGGATTCCACAT
>JAFDTP010000157.1 GCA_019594195.1 Thermoplasmata archaeon | reverse complement strand
TATCTTACCTCCAGTGTTCAGTTCGACTATTTTGTCATCGAAGCTCAAAACGGCATCGATAGTCTCGGAAATTTCATGAGTAGATTCATAAGTTTCGGCTTCTTTGTCTAAAACAAACTTGCGGGAAATTATCTTGCTTTCACCTTCATCGAGAGTTATAGAGGAGGGAAATTTCTCCTCAAAATTCAATCCTTTGAAGATGTCCACTTCGATATCTATCTCTTTCATCTCATCGGTCTCATTCACTATCTCCAAAACGTACCTGTTCTCGATACCCGTATACATACGGTGAGAATCTACTCTCGCACTGACTGCGATCTTTTCTTGCTCTATTTTCCTTCTGATCCCGGTGATACCGAAGCCGAATCTGTCGATATCGACCTCCATCCAGTCATTTTCTGACTCAAAACGGTATCGGTAGATGTTCATCCCATCGACGGTGAGATCGTTCGGTTCCTGTTTTATCTCTCTCTTCTGGTCTCCGTACCAGTCTTCGTGGATCTCGAACCATTCACTGGTCAGATCGTTCTTATGCAACAATGGTATGTAATCCTGCATGTAAACGTTGGTTTCTGGAACCCAAAACATACCTATCTTCTTGTAAAGAGGCATCGCGTTCAGATTACCGGACCAAGTGTGGAGATCCACCCTTTCAATGCCCTCTTCGATAGCTCTTTCTATGATCTTCAACAAGAGATGTTTACCGAATTTTTCTCCTTTGACTCTAGGGATAACGCCGAGAAGATCGACATAAGCGGCTTCAGGATCCCTCCAATGAGGTGTCAGATCACAGTATCCTACAGGAATCCCTTCTTCATCCAATGCGATAAAATTGACCAATGCTGAACTCTCGTCCAGCCAATCTCTTATCCTTTCTTCGTCGTAAGGTACGCCTCCACCGAAACCTCCAGGAAAAGACTCTTTGAGCTCGTTGAACATGCTAGCTACGTCTTCAGCCATCGAGGGATCATACTCTACTATCTGTCCATCAAATCTTGTCAAACGATTCACCGTCTTTAAATTCAAAATAGTTAGTTGGTAATTAAACTTTAGTTTTGAACTGATGTATTCTTTTTCTGCACAGTCAAAAAGTCAATCGGAATAATAGTACTCCCCAGAACTCTTCTGCTCCCTATCCTTCCTTGAACCGGGTTTGTTTATCCTAGGTCTTCCTGTATCAGGGTCTCTCCTGAAAGTGACTCCTAGATCTTTCAGGAATCTGTTCATCCCATCACGCATATTCATTGGTCGGCCTGCCACGCCGTGCTCTCCAGGAGACCCCTCAAAGACCTGTATCCGATCCGCTAAAAGGTCGATCATGTAGATGTCATGATCTATCACCAAAGCTGGTATACCTTTACTTTCGGAATGGCGTCTTATCGTTCTTATCGCTAGGGTACGCTGTTCTACATCTAAATGAGCGGAAGGTTCGTCCAACAAGTAAAGGTCGGGTTCTTCAGAAAGACAGGCAGCTATGGAAACGCGCTGTCTTTCACCTCCAGATAGATCATCAAGTTCCTGTTCTTTGATCTGATCCAATTGTAAAGGGGCGGCGACCTCAGACTCCCAATGCGAGGTCCCATAATCTTCAGCTTTGTCGCGAAGATGCTCCATCACTGTTAAAGAGCCTTCCAGTTCTATGTACTGTGGTTTATAAGAGATTTCAAGATCTTCATCTATACCTCCTTCATCAGGTTCGAGATTGCCGGAGATCAACTCAGCAAATGTCGTCTTACCTATACCGTTAGGGCCAACGACACCCAAAACCTCATTCTTGTAGATCTCGCCTTTCTCGATTCGTAGTGAAAAACCTCCTTCGCCGTACTGTTTAACCATCTCAGGATAAGAAACGACTGTTTCTCCACTGACAAAGCTCCTCGGCGAATGCTCCTCAAAACTTATAGAATCTGATCGTATCCTCATATTTTCGTTTTCTAGATAGCCCTCAAGATATTCGTTGATGCCTCTTTTAGTCGATTTAGGTGTGGTCACCACGCCGTAAACTCCGGGCTCACCGTACAAAACATGGATGTCATCTGCGATCATATCTAGGATAGCGAGGTCGTGTTCGATCACGAGGACAGACCTTCCTTCTTCAGAGAATTCTTTGATCAGTCTTGCCGCCTTCATCCTTTGGCCTACATCGAGATATGGGGTGATCTCATCTAAGAAATAAAAGTCAGCTTCACGAGAGAGGGCAGCCACCAAAGCGACTCGCTGAAGTTCTCCACCGGAAAGAGCATCGATCCTGCGTCTCTTCAGATCTTGAATGGATAATCTATCCATGAGTTCGTCGAACACTCCACGCTCATCCACTTCAGCTAGAAGTTCGCCGACTCGACCATGAAACTTCTTAGGGATCTTATCTATAGACTGTGGTTTTTGAGCCACGGTGACTTCGCCCTTTCCCAAAGCCTCGAGAAAATTCTGAAGAGCTGTGCCACGAAAGTTCTCTTTTACCTTTTCAAATTCCGGCGGTTTCTCATGATCTCCAAGGTTTGGGTCGATGTCGCCCGACAATATCTTAAAAGCTGTGGTCTTACCGATACCATTTTGACCTAGAACGCCTATCACTTTTCCCGACTTAGGTGCGGGAAGACCATACAATTTGAAAGCGTTCTCTCCGTAACGGTGTATAGGTCTTTCGTCTAACTCAGATGCAAGATTTATAATCTTTATAGCGTCAAAAGGACATTTATGAACGCATATGCCGCACTTCTCTCCCAAGCATATCTCTTCCGAAATACGGACCTGTTCCGGCTTTCCCGCTAACTTTTCAGGCTCATCTGCTTCCTTTCGAAGGGTTATACAGGGCTTACCGGCCCGGTTCGGGGGACAATAATTTGCGCATTCATAATTACAGCGCTCGGGCTGACATCTATCGAGATCAACCACCGCTAAGCTCTCTTCAGCCATAACTCACCTCCATATATACTCACCAAGATATGATTTTACATCCCTTTCAAACTT
>JAFDTP010000003.1 GCA_019594195.1 Thermoplasmata archaeon | reverse complement strand
ATCATCTAAAAGTTCATCCATAGATTCGAATTGTGAAAGACCTCCTTTGAGCGCCGCCTTCATCTTCTCATCTAATAACTCTTTAGAGATCCTTTGTTCTTCATCTTCCATAGAATAAAGCTCTCTAGAAAATCTGCTCATGAAGCTGCTGAGGGACGAAGAATAACCCCTCAGAATAGAAGAAGCTTCATCTAGAATGTCGATGGTTAAAGTCTCTTCAAGATTGCCCCTTATCCTGTCGGGAAGGTTATGTGCCTCATCGACGACCAATATAGCATCTTTTAACTCTATCTCCAACAGATCGAAGATCCTTTCTCTTATATCGGAAAAGATATAGTTATAGTCACAGATGATTATGTCGCTGTCCTTTCCTGCAACAAGAGCAGTCTTATGAGGACAAACGTTAAAGGACTCACAGAGACTTACTGATTCAGAAACGTGTCTAGTGTCTTTGTTCAATCTGTCTACCACTTCGGACATCTTTTTGGTAAAAAGATTGCATCTTTCCTGCCCTTCGCCGCTGCAGAACTCTTCAAAAACCGCATAAGGTAATTTCGATTCTTCCCTGAGACACATGTTCTTTTTGGAGATTATATCTACTGCATTTACATAGTCGGGCATCCGCTTTATCGTTTCTACAGCTATATTATGCTGAGATTGCTTACTAGTCAGAAAAAAAATCTTTTGCTCGTCTTCTTTATTTCTCAAGGCGGGGGGTAGAACCGCGGCAGTCTTACCGATACCAGTAGGTGCATGGGCTATGAGGGTTCCGTTTTTATCTAGTGTTTCTTCGACATCCTTTAAGAACTTATTCTGCCCCTCACGTATATTTTGGAATGGAAAAAGCTCATCGTCGACCGAAATTTTTCCGTCTCCAGTAGATCCTATCTTTATATCATCGCCTTCCTTATCACACCGAGGACATCTGGGCTCTCCTTTTCCGACTTCCATGAGGGTCCCACAGTCATCACAGAAACTATTCATCACCTAACTCAGAACAGCTTCTCTTTTAACATTTTCGCCGCTATAATCGAGATGCAGAAAAAACCATAAATAAGGCAGTTGAATATCTGAATTGCAGAGGTATATAGAATGGAATGTAGCAAAGAAAGTAACCTCGATGACTGTAATTGTTCTTATCCCGGATGTCCCAGGAAAGGCGTTTGCTGCGAGTGCATCCAATATCATCTAGAAAAGAATCAACTTCCGGCATGTGCTTTCCCGGATGATGTTGAAGAGAGCTATGATAGATCGTTCGAAAAATTCATAGAGGTGTACAGTTGAGCGAAGAAGTCGAAGTGAAGAGCATACTCGCTCGAGGGCATTCCTCTAATGTTTTTCTCGTTGAAGGAAAAAAGAATTTCCTGGTAGATGCAGGTATGGGGATCGGAGATAAGGTGAAGAAAGTTATCGGCGATACTGAAATAGAAAGTATAGTTTTAACCCATAGACATATAGATCACGTGGGTGAGGCTCGAGAATTATCTGAAGCCCTCGATGCACCTTTATTTGCGGCCGAAAAGGAAGCCGAAGCTCTCCGCAGTGGTGATGACAGGACCATATTATCCAAAAGCTTCGGTAAGCAGATATCGCCACTGGAAGTAAGAACGTTGGATAGCGATACTTTCGCCGGTTTTGATGTCTTACTGACCCCCGGGCATACTGAAGAAAGCATATGTCTCTATCATAAAAGAGAAAATATGCTCATCTCAGGAGATACTGTATTCGCCAATGGAGGAGCAGGTAGGACTGACTTACCTACTGGTGACCGAGAAAAACTTATAGAGTCTATAGGAAAATTGAAAGAACTAGAGATCGATTCACTTTATCCAGGACATATGTCGACTGTAGAAAAAAACGCACAAGAGCATATCAAAAGATCGCTAAGAAATCTGAAGATGTTTTAGGTGAAAATATGGAATTCAAATGTGAAAAAGACGAATGCGAAGGAAACTGTTCACCATATATCATCTCGACTGTCAACGAGGTGTTAAAAAATGGTGAACTCATAGTTTATCCGACTGAAACCCTCTATGGTCTCGGAGGGGATGCCTTTAGGGAAGGTATGATAGATAAGATAAGAAAGGTCAAAGAAGCCCCTGAAGACAAGAAAATATCTACGGCATATTCTTCTCTAGGACAAGCCTCTGAACGCTTTGATATACCCGAACTCGCCTGGGATCTAGAGGAATATTTTTTACCCGGTCCTTTGACCATAGTAATAGACACTCCTGAGGGAACGGAAGGTATCCGTGTTCCGGATAATCCTCTTGCACAGGCGATAATAGAAGATTTTGGTCCGATAACATCGACAAGTGCAAACATACACGGTAGACCGGCTCCGATGGAGGTAAAGACCGCTAAGATCCAACTCGATGACAGAGTGAAGCTTTACATAAATTGCGGTAAGTGTAAGTATGGGAAAGGCAGCACCGTGGTTAAAGTAGATGAAGATATCGAAGTCCTAAGAGAAGGTGTTATCAGCAAAGACGAGATCGGTGATAAGATTGGACTCTAAAGTCATCAAAAAGTACATCAGAGCGGGTAAGATCGCGAGAAAGGCCCTTGAGGAGGCTAAAAAAGTTTGTGAAGAGGGTACTAGCTATCTAGAAGTAGCTAATAAAGCTGAAAATGTGATATATGATAATGGTGCAAAGCCGGCGTTCCCTACAAATATCAGTGTCAATTCCGTAGGAGCACATTATACACCTTCTGAAAATGACAAAAATGTGCTTAAGAAAGGTGATCTGGTCAAGATAGATATCGGATGCCATGTCGACGGTTACATAGCAGATAACGCTCAAACCGTGGAGATAGGGACAAAACGTCATCGGTCTTTGATAAAAGCTTCAGAAGAGGCGCTAGATATCGCCATAAAGAGCATAAGACCTGGGATCAGAACTAGAGACATAGGTAAAAATATCGAAAGGATCATACAGGATAGAGGTTTCAATCCGATATCCAACCTGACAGGCCATGAAGTCAAAAGATATGTTCTGCATACTGGAACCTCCATTCCAAACGTTCCCAAAGGTTGGAAAAAGATAAAGAAGGGTATGGTTCTTGCTGTAGAACCGTTTGCAACCGATGGACGAGGTAGAGTAAAAGAAGGTGATCCTGGAGGGATTTACAGGATCAAGAAAAAAAGAAATATCGAAGGAGAAGATCTTCATTTCCATGAGTGGATAAAAGAAAACTTTGACGAACTGCCCTTCGCTGGAAGGTGGTGCAAAGAATACAGTGATGATTATGAAGACCTGCTGAATAGGCTCAAAAGATTCGGTACATTGATGAATTATCCGGTGCTTGTAGAAAAAAAGAAAGGACTGATAAGCCAGCGAGAGCATACCGTCATAGTCACCAGTAAAGGATGCAGGGTCACTACAAAGCTATGATACATGGATCGTATATCGGTTATTAGATATCCCAATGATCACTAAGGATGTCTTTTAACTCGTCTACGGTGTTCATCAGCTCTTTTTTCGGATCATACTCGAGATCGCTGATCTCCTTGTCTTTGGGTAATGACACATCAACGCCTAAAGTACCTATCGTGATCGCCTTCCAACCTTCTATGACCTTTCTTCCATAACCGGAAAGCATTAGATCGATATAACCTGCATCATTTTTAGATGCCATCTTTCTGCTCTTCTCGCCTAAATACTTTAAACCTCTCATATCGAGAGCTAGATTTGTCAAAGAATCTGAATGATGTGGATCGGAACCTCCGTTACGGATGAAAACGTCCGGAGAGAACTGATCAACAACAGGGGCAACTACTTCTTCTATAGCGTGATGATAATCTGCTATATTTGAGTCACGAGGCATGGGGATATTTATCTTATATCCCTTGCCTTCGGCCTCACCTATCTCATTTACAAAGCCTCTGCCAGGATACATCGTAGCTGGATCTTGGTGTATCGATATGAAAAGTACTCTGGGATGGCTTTTAAATATATCATATGTCCCATTACCCTGATGTGCATCGGTGTCAAATATAACGACCGTTTTCTTTTGGTCTAAAAGGTATTGAGCCGCCACAGCAACATCGTTGAATAGACAAAAACCTTCACCGTAATCACGTCCCGAATGATGAAGACCGCCTAGATTTATGGCAAATCCTTTCTCTTCGATCATCTTAGCCGCCTGAAGGCTACCCCCGACAATCCTTCTAGCAGCATCTGGTGAACCTTTCTTGACTGGTGTATCCATCGTAAGCGATCCACCGGTCTTTTCTTTTTGAGCGACCTCTTCTATATATTCTATATCATGTACGGTTTCCAGTATATCGTTATTAGCTAAAGGAGCTTCCATTATCTCAACTTCAGAGATCATCCGGTCTTCATTTTTGATCTCTTTTACGAAACGTGGAAATCTGTTAGGATCGAACGGATGAAATTTTCCAAAACTGTACTCTCCATATTTTTCATGAAAGAACAACGGTATTTTATCCATCTTTTTTCCTCCTTTTTTTAGCCTCGATATGTGCTTTTCTGATAGGTTCTGGAACTTTATGAGTGCAGTGATCTCTCACGATCTCGATGGCTTTTTCGTATCCGATTAGGTGACCGGGAGAGACGTATATAGGATTTTTTGCCCTATTGCCCTGTAAAACCGCATATCCTAACAATTCGCCATCCTCTATGATCTCAGATGACCTGTTAGTCTGGTTGACATCTTCAACCACTTTACCGCACAATTGGCTTTTAGCAACTCCGATGGTTGGTATGTTGGTCTCGACTCCCAGATGTGAAGCTAATCCGATCCTCTCAGGATGCATCACTCCGTTACCGTCCACAAGTATAACATCCGGTCTGGGTTTTGACTTCTCCAATACTTCGAGCATACATGGCAGTTCTCTGAACGCCAAATATGTAGGTATATACGGAAAGGTCATCTTCGTTTCTGAGATGAAAACGTCTTTAAGTTCAGTTCGATCCCAAAGAGATAGAGAAGCATAAGCCTTAGGATGTGAATAAGAAACATCGACTCCAGCGATGACCCGAAAGTCACCGTTGCTATGATCGATGACCACTTCGTCCCGGATATTTTTTTGAATGAGTCTCAGTTTTTCGAGGGGTCTGTCTGATCGGAAGTCTTCGAAAAGATTTTCCTTGAAATCAGTTATCTTTTCATTTTTTATGTCCAAGCCTTCTCTTATCAGAAGTTCCTTCTTTTTATCCTGCCCAGAGGCGTAACCGCCGATCTTCCCACTGGATCGAACAACTCGGTGGCAGGGGACTTCGATAGGATTCGGGTTCTGATTCAACATCGTACCTACAGCCCTAGCGGCTATATCATCTCCTAGAGCATCAGCAAGGGCACCATAGGTAGTTATACTACCTTCTGGTATCTGCGAGACCAAAGAATAAAAATCTTCTCTGAAACTTCTGATAGTTTCTAGACCTTCCATATATTTCACGGTATGGTTTACCTTTTAAAATGGTTTTCGCACTCTGATCAGTTCACTTGATCTAGCTTTACACAAGATTAAATATCTTATGTTCACTGAGTTATGAGATGAAGAGTTGATTTGTTATGATCGAGGAAAGAGATACCGTCATGTTATGGTCAAAAGACGACAAACATCTTTGTGAAGTCGATGGTGAGACCAAAAAGATTTCAGGTGTAGGTATAGTCAACACTGAAAAGTTCATAGGATCGGAATGGGGTGAAAAAATTGACCTGGGCAAAGAGGTTTATACACTTTTGAAGCCTTCTTTGAAAGACATACCGGATCTTTTCGATAGGGGTGCCCAGATAATACTACCTAGGATAGGAGGTCTTATCGCGACTTATTGCGATCTCAGCAGTGGGAAAAAAGTCATAGAAGGAGGTGCAGGATCTGGTGCCATGACCGCCGTTCTTTCACAGATGGTAAGACCAGAAGGTAAGATAACCACTTATGAATTAAGAGATAAGTCGATCAAAAAGGCTCAAAATAACTTGAGGAAGATAGGACTAGATGATGTTACCACCATAAAGAAAGGAGATATAACTGAAAATATAGATGAAAAAGATGCCGATCTATTTTTCCTTGATATACCCGAGCCCTGGGAAGGTCTAGATACGGCAGAAGATTCCATTAAACTTGGAGGGTTTTTCGCATCTTACGTTCCCACAGTGAACCAACTCGAAAAGATAACTTTTGAACTTAAAAAAAGAAACTACATAGATATCAAGACATTTGAAAACCTTGAAAGAGATATAGTCGTGAGAGAAGGTGCGGTCAGACCTTCCTATGATATGCTGGGTCATACAGGATATATTGTTATATCTAGGAAAATATAATTGTCTTTAAAATTATATATTAAATCATAACACTTATATCTCTTATTTTTATTGCCAGTTCAAGAGGTGTAAAACCATGAAAACAACGATAGGTCAATTACTACAAGATAAGGCTGAAGAACACCCAGATGAAGAGGCTATTATTTTTGAAGATAGGCGTATAACCTATGAGGAGCTCAATGAAAAAGCCGAGAGATTGGCTAACTTCCTTATGAAAAAAGGGATAGGAAGAGACGACAAGGTAGCTATATATCTGCCTAATCTCCCAGAATGGATAGTCGCTTGGTTCGCTATTCCCAAAATAGGAGCTGTCGTGGTTCCAACAGATCCATGGTACAAAGGAGGAGAGATCGAATACATGTTCAACGATTCCGATACAAAAGCAGTGATCACTACTGATGAATACGGTAAATATAACTTCCTTGATGTATTGGAAGATAAAAAGAGCGAGCTAAACAAGTTAGAAACTTTGGTCATGATCGACGGGGAAAGCGACGAATTCGAGTCCATTACTTTCGATGAAGCATATGAGAAGGGTAAAGATTGGAGAGAAGATGATGCATACCTTGAAAGGAAAGAAGGAACAGAACCCGATGATGTCACATTCATCCTTTACACTTCGGGCACCACCGGTAAACCAAAAGGTGTGATGCTGTCCCACTACCAGATAGTCAAGAACGCACACGACCAGGGAGAGATACTTGAGACCACTGAGGATGATAAATTAGTCATACCTGTTCCATTCACGCACTGTTTCGGAAACGTGATGAGCATCACTTTGATGACAGTATTTGGAGGCACGATGATACCATTGGTCGAGTTCGAGCCTCATAAAGCCCTAGAACTCGTAGATAAAGAAGAAGCTACTATGATACACGGGGTACCTACGATGTTCATCAGACAGTTAGAGGTACTAAAAGAAGAGGACTACGATACTAGCAGTCTCAGAACCGGTATAATGGCTGGTTCTAGCTGCCCAGTAGAAACTATGAAATCAGTGATCGATGATATGGGATGTAATGTACTGATAACTTACGGCCTAACAGAAGCATCTCCTGGAGTAACAATGACCAGGATGGATGATTCTGTAGAGGACAGGGTGGAAACAGTTGGAACTGTTATGCCCGATCAAGAGATTAAGATAGTCGACGATACAGGAGAAGAAGTTGAACGGGGTGAAACCGGAGAGTTATTGGTAAAAGGTTACAATGTGATGAAAGGATATTATAACAAGCCAGAGGCTACGGAGGAAACTATAGAGGACGGATGGCTTCATTCTGGTGATCTCGCTCAGATGGATGAAAGAGGTTATGTCGAGATCGTCGGAAGGAAAAAAGACATGGTCATCGTAGGCGGCCTTAACGTATATCCAAGGGAAATAGAAGAATATCTGATAGAACATGAAGAAATTCAAGAGGTGGCGGTCGTAGGAGTACCTGACGATGAGCTAGGTGAAGTGGTTGCCGCAGCGGTCGTCCCGACTGAAGGTTCTGACATAACATCACAAGATGTTGTTGACTTCGTTTACGGAGAGATCGCCAGTGCTAAAGTTCCAAGATACGTTACGGTAACGGATAGTCTACCCGTGTCTGGAAGAGGAAAAGTACAAAAGTTCCGATTGAGGGACCAGCTAGAAGAAAAAATCGAAGATGGAGAGCTGGAAAAGGTGGTCCCCTCAGAAGTCAAGGGATAAAAACCAAAATTCCTTTCTTTTTTTTCTCCTCGCTTTTTCACTTTTTAAAAATGGCCAAAGGCAAACCATTTATACTTTACTTTATAATATGACTTCGATGGATTGTCCACGCTGCACATCTAAGATGAGTGAAGGCAGGTGTCCTACCTGCGGTTATACCGTTCCTACCAAAAGAGACGATAGTTCAGATATCTTGAGTAATGCGAAGGGTCTGATAACTGCCCTAGCCGTCATATTATTTCTAGGATACCTTATATTCAATACAGCATTGATGCTTTTCTCTTTAGATCTGGTTCTATGGGAAACGATGGTCAATGAAACGACCATATTCATCTTGATCCCATTCGGTTTAGGGCTTGCAGAGATAAGTGGTTATCCATTTGCGATATTTTATCTATTTCTTGTCGGATCAGTTCTTTTATCTTATGCAGTTATATTTTATACCGGTTGGAACGGCTTCGTCTCATACATCAAAGATGTTTTCAAAGGTAACTTTAAAAAACTAGACGATGAAAATAGGGCGACATCCTCCCCTATATTAAGGATAGTGACCGTTTTCGCAGCACTGGTCTTCATAACTATGGTCTACTCGATAATGTTAGAGCTGACCGGGAGAGGGATAGAGCCTCCTCCTGAAAGAGAGACATGGGAACAAGTATTCGGGTTAACTCGGGCCGCTGTGTGGGAGGAGATAATAGTAAGAGTGGCCTATATCGGGTTACCGATGTTTTTGTATGCTTTAGTTAAGGGAAAGAAGAATTTTAAAAGATATCTTCTAGGAGGATTCGGTTTTGGAGAACGATTCTCCGTTACACTTGTGATCATCTCGAGTATAATATTTGCTATAGCTCATCTACCTGGTTGGAATTGGAGTGTTTTCAAAGTCATACAGGTATTCCCTGCCGGGATCTTCTTCGGGTATCTTTTCGTTAAAGATGGGTTGCATTCAGCTATTTTGATCCATTTCGTCTGGGACTACATGTTCGGTTTCGTACCTGATACACTGTTAGAGATACCTAACTTCGAAACTATATTTTCATTCATGATCTTATTTTGGATGGCTGTAGGGTTGTATTACACTTATGACTACATAATGAAATTCACCGATTGGCTGAATTCAGAGGATCGAGGGGAAAAACAGGGAGAAAAACAACATGAAGATCTTGATATCGAAAATTCTACCGAACCAAAAAAAGTTGTAGACCATACTGCTGGAGTGACTATAGGATATTCATGCCCCAATTGTGGATATACTAACGCGGAATACACGGAAAAAGACAAGTTAAGATGTAAAAGATGTGGAACAGAGAGTGATCCTAAATCGACCGATTCTCAGCAGGATAAAAATCTATTACAGAAGGGAAGTTGGCCGCCTTCTTGATGCTGATACTATCGAAAAGGTTTATATCCATCGGGCATTTGACCAACCGATAGGATGGCTGAAGACCTCGAGATCAAGATCGATAGGAAGCTGTGTACAGGGTGCGGTATATGCATCAAATTCTGCCCAAAAGATGTTCTAGATGAGTCAGATGACTTGAACCAGTATGGGAACCACTTTCCAGAGGTAGTCGCGAAAGATGAATGTATTGTTTGTCGAAGATGCGAACTCTACTGTCCCGATTTTGCTATAGAGGTGGATGAAGAATGAAAGAAGCTGGAGAATATTTTATGGAAGGGAATATAGCTTGTGCAGAGGGTGCATTGAGAGCTGGTTGTGGATTTTATGCGGGTTATCCCATAACCCCTGCCTCCGAAGTGATGAACCATCTATCTAAAGAACTACCCAAAGCGGGTGGACGGTTCGTACAGATGGAAGATGAGATAGCCAGCATCGCCTCTATAATAGGTGCTTCATGGACAGGACAGAAAACGATGACCGCGACCAGTGGACCGGGTTTTAGCCTGATGCAGGAGAACCTCGGTTACGCCGTTATGACGGAAACGCCTTGTGTGATAGTTAATGTACAGAGAGCTGGACCGTCGACTGGACAAGCTACAAAGCCCGGTACCGGTGATGTTATGCAGTCTCGATTTGGAAGCCAAGGTGATTATGAGATAATCGCACTGTCTCCGAATTCAGGTCAAGAGATGTTTGATTTTACGATCAGAGCTTTCAATCTAGCCGAAAGATACAGAACTCCAGTTATCCTTTTAGCCGATTCCGGAGTAGGACATATGAGAGAAAAGGTAAAGATAAGGGAAGAAGTAGATACTAAAAAAAGGAGAAGACCCAAAGAGGACGAAAGCGAATTCTTCGATACTGATAGAGATGATCACGTTCCTCCTATGCCGGATTTCGGCGATGGAGAAGAATTATTAGTTACTGGATCTACACATCTTGGAGACGGCACTAGGGACACTTCTAGTTTTGAGGCTCAAGATAAGCTTGTCAGAAGGTTGGTTTCTAAGATCGAAGATAACAGGGAAGATATAGAAGATTGGGAAGAAAGCGATGTCGAAGATGCAGACCTCGTAGTAGTTTCCTACGGCTCTATGTCAAGACCCGCAAAAGGTGCTGTAAAAAAGGCTAGAGAGAATGGTCATGACGTAGGATTTTTCAGACCAAAAGTCATGTGGCCGAGTCCAGAGAAAAGGTTAAGAGAGATAGCTAAAGATTCTGAAATACTACTAGCCGAACTATCACTTAGAGGTTACAGGATGGAGATAGAAAGAGCAGTCCCGTCCGAAGCCCTTCACATATATGACAGATTGAATTCTCTTCCAACGATAGACAAGATCTATGATAAAATAGAGGAGGTGATCAGATGATAAAAGCTGAAGATATCAAAGAAAAATACATAAGAAGTCATCCCTCACCATTCTGTCCAGGGTGTGGAGGGGGTATGGTGCTCAATTCCATGTCTAGAGCAGTAGAAGAGAGCGATGTTGATAAAGACGATATGGTTGCAGTAAGCGGTATCGGTTGTGCAGCTTGGATACCCTCTCCTCATTGGAGAGTAGATACACTGCATACGACCCACGGAAGAGCAATAGCTTTCGCAAGCGGTGTAAAGATAGGAAATAAAGATCTAGAAGTGATGGTAGTATCCGGTGACGGTGACTGCGCAGGTATCGGAGGAAATCACTTGCTACACGGAGCTAGAAATAACATAGATCTGAACGTTCTCATGATCAACAACGGACTTTATGCGATGACTGGTGGCCAAGTTGCGCCGACTACTGAGCACGGTGAAGAAACATTGACTACACCATATGGTAATCCTTCATCCAGTTTCGAGGCTGCCGAAGTCGTGAAAGCTGCAGGCGCCGGTCATGTTGCTCGATGGACCACATACCACATGAAAGAATTGATCGAAGAGATAAAAAAAGCGATGAACACTGATGGGTTCTCCTTTATCGAAGTGCTTACACAATGTCCTACCAGAAAAGGGAAAAAACAAGGTATGGATGGACTAGAGATGCTCGAATGGTATAAAGAAAATACAAGCAAAGAAAAAGACACTGATAAGATATACGTAGGTACTCTTTCTGAAGTCGACAGACCTGAACTCACTGAGAAGATCTACGACCAGATAGAAAAAACCGGAGGTGAACCAAGATGATGAAGATCAGGATCGGAGGATGGGCAGGTCAAGGTACAGTCAGAGCTGGAACTATCTTAGGGAGATCACTCTCTATAGAACAGGGTTACCACGTTGCCCAACAGCGTTCATATTCGGCGGCGGTCAGAAGTGGTATCGCATATTCGGACGTTATCGCCGACGATGAGGAGTTATACGAACTTGTAATCGATATACCTGATTATCTATTGGTTATGTATCAAGACACGTTGGACGAGTGGAAGGATATCGCGGCTAAATCAGAGGTCTTGATCGTCGATAGTTCTAGAGTCAACGAGATCCCAGACATATCAGGTACAGTCTATGAAGTCCCCGCTGGTAAAATAGCGGAAGACATCGCTACAGCTAAAGCTGCCAATGTAGTGTTATTAGGTTCTCTTGCTGGAGTATCAGACAAAATCGACATAGATGCGTTAAAGAAGACTGTAGAAGAAGAATTTCCCGATAAGTACATAGACATAAATATAGAAGCTTTGAGAAAGGGGTACGAAGAGGTCACCGAAGAGTGAAGTGAAACCACAAGTCAAAAAACCTTTCTTTTTTTCACATTCACTCTGCGATACTGATCAAAAATTTGCGAACCTTCTCCATACTTTTGGTCCAAGACGGTAGTTCTTCATATCGTTCATACGCTTTTTTACTCATATGTTCGATAAGGGCACATTCGTCGGTCACACGCCTTATCGTTTTTTCTATCTCCTTAGGGTCTCCTGGTTTCACATAAAGACCTTCTCTTCCCTCAGTGATTATCTCGGAGGGGCCTCCTCTTTCAGTAACTATCGCCGGCATACCAAATCTTAAGGCTTCTACTATAGTTATACCAAACCCTTCAAAATAAGATGGTAAGACCAAAAGATGGTCTTCTTCGAATCGGTTTTTCAGTAACTCTTGGTCCACATATCCTAAAATATCAACTTTAGAAGATACACCTTCATCTTCTACAAGATTTTCTATCTTTTCAGTGTAGTCACTGTTTATATTTTTATCACCGACGATATCAAGCATGACATCGTCTACATCCTTTATGCCTTCTATGAGAATGTCGATACACTTGTGGGGGAGGATGTTTCCCACAAAGAGTAGTTTCAGAGGTTCTCCCTGGTCAAGACTTTTTATGTCTTGCGTTATGTCTTGCGAGATGAAGTCTTTATCTATGTGATCTTTACCGGGAAAAGCGGTCGTTGTTTTTTCTAGGTCGGCCAAATCCTTTACTGTATCTTTTGTACCTTCGCTATTACAAATGACCCCGTCTACAGTTTTAAGATATTCACTTTCAAAATATCTGTACATCTCAGCACGTTCCTTATCTCTTTCTGCCATATGAGAAAGGTGGTGAACCACGGACACGATAGGAGTTTTTACTTCAAGCATATCATTGATATGGAATAGAGATGGGTGACACAACTCATCCTGGACTATCACATCGGCTTTATCATCACTCAATCTGTCTAAAAGATCATCAGAAAAATTATGTTCAATGTTTTCTAAGTATGAATGATCCTGCATTTTGATTATTTCTACCTTGATATCTTTAGACTCTAGATGTTCGATAAGTTTTTCATCATATAAGTACCCGCCTGACCAGACATCACTTTTTTCATACATCACGAAAAGAAAATACATCGAACCTAGACCTCCTCATGATAAGAGGCGTTGGCTTCTTCAGTTTCCCATAGTTTGATCTCTAGAGAAGTGATTCGGCCTAGATCGTTATCCATTTTATTGGTCATCCTGGTCTTTAGATCATCCCAAAAAATCCTGCAGAAATTCTCTAATGTTGGGTTTTTACCTTCAAATCTCTCCATCCGGTTCAATATCCTCCCTTCATATTTTTTAACCAAAGAGTCTATCAAACTCTGTAATTCAACGATATCTACAAGGAAGCCATCTTCATCTAGTTCTTCACCCCATAGCATAACTTCCAACCTATAATCGTGTTCATGGACCCTATTTTCATCTCCTTCCACCATGGGTAAGAAATGTTTCGATGTAAAGTTTTTCTTTATCGATAAACTGTATATGGTATACACCTCAAATGATTCAATCATATCTTAAGATGACCTGAATACATTTTTCAGGCTTTTTGTCCAATAATTCATAAGCTTTTTCGGCTTCCGTGAAAGGTATCTCATGGGATATCACGTCTTTCGGTTCTATCTTTTTTATCATCTTGATCACCTGATCCATCCTTCTATCTTTATCCCACCTGCCTGAGATATCTGGATCGATAGAACTCACCTGACTACTCTTTATACTGATCCTGTTCCGGTGAAAATGTGTCCCAAGGCTGATACTATTTTCTTTATCACCATACCAGGAACCTATAACTATCCTGCCATCATATCGAAGCGAATCGAAGACCTTTTCCAGTGTCGAGGGATCACCCGATAATTCATAAGCCAGGTCTAGTCCATCCTGAGAAGTCATAGAAGAGTTCATATCCTCAATATCTTCATATATAATGTCAGCACCTAACTCTTCAGAGGCTTTTCTCCTACCGCTTATAGGATCTACTGTTATAAGTTTGTCTAGAGGGAAATTTTCCAGAACTGCCGTCGTCATAAGTCCGACCACTCCTTGCCCGATCACTGCCACCTTTTCGCCTATCATCGGGCCTCCGTCCAAGGCAAAATTAACAGCGGTTTCTACACTCGGGAGAAAAGAAAAATCTCTAAGATCGATCTCTTCTGGTACCAGAATGATATTTTCTTGCTTCTCGAGGAATTTACTCTCGTGAGGATGAAAACAAAATACATCTCGTCCTATAATATCATCACTTACACCCTTTCCTACAGAAACGACTTCCCCTAATGATGAGTAGCCGTACTTAATCGGATAATCGACCTTTTTATCGAGTGAATCTATAGCAGTATCCAATTCGTTATCGTCTGTCAGCCTACCTTTATATACAAGTTTCTCTGATCCAAAACTGATAGAAGACAATATCGATTCGATCAATACCTCCCCTTCTCTAGGAGATCTTACAGGTTCCTCTTTTATCTCAACCTCAGACCTACCCGTGAAATAAAGTGACTTTTTCATCCTCTTTTCAATTTTATTATGTTAGTATGGTTATTTATAATTTTAGAAGACTTATTCTAAACGTCATCTTTGTTTTTTCTCTCTTTTCTTTACCTCGTCCCACGCATTGAAAACCAGTTCTGGTATATCTTCGTAATCACCATCCTTTTTAGTCTTTTCTAGTTTCTTGAGGACTCTATCTATCTTTATATTTTTATTCTTTTTTTCATTGGAAACTGTATCTTCAAAAGATCTTAGTCTATCTAGTTCATGATCTACCTTTTCATCTATCTTCTCTTTTAGGAAGTCACAGCTCTGAGTTAAAAAAGTCTGAGTTTTTTCAAGATCACCATTTTTTACAAATTCAGTCGCTGATTTGATCGCCTTCTTTCCTCTCTCACTTTCAGACTTGATCCCTAGATAACTAGCTACCTCAAGAAGGCTTTTTAGCTCAGATAAGGAACTCTTGATATCTTTTATCTGGTCCTTTGACCTTGCGGATCCATCATCCTGGTCTTTCAATTATCTTCACTCTCCTGGTTATCTTTCTACTCCAGGTTTGAAACCTTTTCCTAGTTCGAACCATTTACCAACAAACATTTTCTCTTAGCAAGCATAAATATCTTTTCGTCGCTTATATTGATTTATACATCTTGAACAGTCACATAGCGAGCGTTAAAGCTAATAGATTCATAATAACTCATACAGCGTGAAGCATCGACCATTTGACATATTGCCGGACATATTACCGAGATTTTCTATACCCATACGCCCTGTAGATTTAAATATATCCTATGTCAATCGACAAAACCCATGAAAGTAAAAATCGAAGGTGAAGGGAAGATAGAGATCCCTGAGGGAAGTAAGATATCGACTGTAGTTGAGAAACTTGACCATCACCTCGATTCAGTAGTCGTGCTTCGTGACGGAAGACCAGTACCTCTAGATGATGAAGTAGAAGAAGATATGGATCTTAAGATCATTCCTGTTGTTTCTGGTGGTTAGGTTCTCTTTTAAGAAGATTTATTGTTCCCATTATGTTCTCATGGAATTTGGGCATCATCTCAAAAATCGCGATCAGCAGTATTATCAAAACTATGACAGAGAAAGTTTTCGCTATCTGGTTGTGAGCGATTTCAAAAGAATATATCCCTTCCTTTGTTAAATATATGACCAAAGCATTCCTGATAAGGTTGGCGATATAGATAGTAGGGATGAGTAGAGCCAAACTTTTGACTTTTTTGATCTTTTCAGTAACGGTGCTGTAAACAAAAGATGCAGCCACCGCCATAGCCTGGAGGCCGGTACAAGCAAGGATTATACGGATATTTACGCCGTCGATCGGGACATTTATGGATCCTGATGTAGTTCTATAAAATATAGAATTTCCAGAGTAATCGATAGCGCCTGCAGACAGCTCATATCCGAATAGATTCATCAGCCAAACTGTGTGTTCCGTAACGATCTTTATCAGCCAACCGGTAAAAAAAGGTATCCTGTGAACGCTGAAGTAGACTATAGAAGCGATGGATATACCGCCTGCAAGAAAACGCATAACCTCAGGATCCTCATCCCACTTCTTTGAAAGATACTCATGATAAGCGAGGTATATAAAAACAGGTAAAGCTAGAAAAGTAAGAGCTGCGTTGAAATAATCATTTATCTCTAGATATCCCGGCACCTCACCTATCCAAAAGAGACCGAACAGTATGTAACCTGCCGATCTATGCAGATGCTTATTGTTATGCCAAAGGTAACCTAGAAACAAAAGGCCGATTCCCGCCCATAGAAATATTTCAAAAGCTAGGTCCAAATCTATCTCATCTCCTTATCTCTGACTTATTATCAGTTTATCTTTAGATGTGACAATTAAACATATTGGTTCGAAATAAGAACGGCGATGGAAAGTAATAAATACTGCCCCTCTTTAAGAATCATAACGAGCAACTGACGGCCACAGCGGTGGGGAAACACCCGGTCTCATTCCGAACCCGGAAGTTAAGTCCACCAGCGTGCTCTGTGGTACTGTGGTGCGCGAGCCCACGGGAAGCTTAGGTCGCATAGTGTCGACCCTTGGAACGACGGCTTAGGTCAGGAGTCTTGTTCCCTTCGGGGAAGAAGATAAACCTGGCTGTTTGAAGGTCACCGTTCCCCGGCCCGCTGTCAGTTGCTCACCTTAATCATATCATCATTTTTTTATATACTTCTCATCCACTAACCTTTCCTAATATAATAGGTTTAAAATATAATAAGACCCGCTCGGATTTTATCACTCATACTAAAATAGTAGAAAATAAGATGATCAAAAAGAAAATGGTTTTTCCAAATAATTATCTTTTAGCTCTTTATGACTCCGTGACCGATCAGATGCCATTTACCTTTGATCCTTCTACTGATGGCGATCCTTTCACCCTCTTCAGCACAGACAGACCTCTTCAATCTAACTTCAGCTTCGTCTTCACGGGCCGACGTAACCACGCCGACGGTTGTCGATGAACCCACAGTCAGCATAAGTGGTTCTCTAGTCTTTATATTTTCAACGTTTTTCTCTTCCTCCATACCCACCACCGTATCGAAAAGACTCACGTCCATCACGAAACTATCCTTTATAGGCGGTAGTTCACCTGGATAACTCGCTAATCTTCCAGAAAGCGAATCGGATTTTGTAATACTTGGATCTAACTTCGTACCCACTCCTATCAAACCACCTGGGCTAGTTTTCTCTAATTCAAGGTTTCCAGAACTCAAAGTTTCTATAGTAGTTGTGAGTTCTTCCCAATTTTTCTCCCCGCCTTCCTCAACTTCGATACCCGGTCTGATCTCTATCTCATCTCCTACTTCAAAAGTACCTTGTATTAGAGATCCACCGATGACTCCTCCTTTCAATTCGGATATCGGTGTTCCAGGTTTGTTTATATCGAAGGATCTTGCTATAGGTAGTTTAGGAGGGAGATCAGGATCTCTCTCTGGCGTCTCGATCTCATTTTGAATGGCTTCGATAAGTATATTTATATTCACATCGTGATGAGCGGAAACAGGAATTATTGGTGCTTCTTCAGCAACGGTTCCTTTTATGAATTCCTTTATCTCCCGATAGCTCTCTTTAGCCCTCTCTGTACTCACCAGATCGATCTTGTTCTGTACGATTATTATGTCTTCTACACCAGAGATATCTAAACCCATCAAATGTTCTCTTGTCTGCGGCTGTGGACATTTTTCATTGGCAGCGATAACAAGAACCGCGCCGTCCATTATAGAGGCTCCAGTCAACATGGTAGCCATCAAAGTCTCATGGCCGGGTGAATCTACAAATGATACTGCTCTTTGAAATTCTGCCTCACCACCACAGGCCCGACATCCGCTATCAGGCGTATAAGCCTCTTCCCCCTCACAGTCAGGACATTTATAGAATGCAACATCTGCATAACCGAGTCTTATACTTATACCTCTCTTGGTTTCTTCAGAATGTCTATCTGTCCATTCACCACTCAGAGCTTCGGTCAGAGTGGTTTTACCGTGATCGACATGACCTACCATGCCTATATTTACTTCGGGCTGCTCTGGTAAGCTCATCGATTATTCTCCTTCTTCGTCTTCTTCGAGCAGTTCAGGTATATCCTTTGGGCCAGACTCTATAACTTTCATATTTATCTGGTTGAGCTGATCGGAAACAGTATTTCCACGAAGGGACTTTTTCCTTTTGACGCCGCCGGATTTAGATCTGAAACCGACGCCGCCTTTACCAAGGACCTTTTTTCTTCCTGTGCCTGGTATACTCTGTTTCATCGGAAATCCATCTATATCACTACCACCAGTGATCTGTAGCTTGTAACCGGGAAGACCTACGAATATACCATCGACTTCCCCTCCGATATCTTTGCCGATCAATCGATTAGCGTGTTGTCCATCTACTTTCTTTTGATAGCTATCTCCACTCTTCGGATTCGAGATAACCACTTCAAACTCTGCCATATTAATAACACTCCGAAGTTTCTCTTCTCCCATTAGATTCTTCTACTATAAAACTTTGATGGCCGTCGATGTCATTCATACTTGTTGTTATTTACATTTTGTATCAAATGATCAGGTTCAGATATGGCTGAAGAATAAAAGTAAATCAAACTCATCAAAAAGATTTAAATAAAATACAAGATTAGCCCGTGATAAGAGGTGGATCGATGGAGGAAACACTCGCTTCAATCGAGATAATAAAGGAAAATGACTCATATAAAGCAAAAATCCAAAGTGGCCTTGGAAGATACGTTGAATACGAAAACGAAGACTTCGAGAACCTGCTCCAACAAGTGTATGAAGACATACAAGAAGAACTAGGAACGACTATATAAAGACAACCGGAAACTATAATTAGAACACCGAAATAACGACAACTAAAGTGATCGATATGGCTAATGTCGAAAATGAAGAGGAGTATGAAGAAATACTGTCCAATTACTACGAAGACCGGGGTGTAAGTTCTCTGATCACACTAGATATAGATACAAAGAAGTCAGACAATATAGCCAATGAGATTTCTAAATTCAAAAACGTAGAAGACGTGCTTCTAGTAACAGGGGATCTCGATTTCATCATTAAGGCAAGATTTCAAGACTATGATCACATGAAGGAATTCCTAACCGATAAAGTTTCGAAACTGGATGGCGTAGAAAACGTCACATCCTTGATGATAGTCACGGCTTACAAGGAAAGAGGAAAATTCATAGAAGCTGAGGAAGTAGAGGAAACAGAGCCTTAATCAAGTTGATCCGCTTCCCAATCATCCCATTCTTTTTTTCCTATCGCGATCTCAAATTCTTCAGGGGTCAATAATAAGGTATCGTAGTTTTCAGCATCATCTAACGCTATCCTGGGACAGGCAGTGTTTATTATACCTTCGACATCGAAATCATCTATGGATCTTTTATCTATTTCATCGAGTTCGATGATCATCATCTCTTTTCCGAGTTTTTCGCCCAACTCCAAAAGTTCTTCAGCAGTTTTCATCCTATTCTGACCCGTCTTTTTAGAAACGATTATACCTATCTTAGATGCGTCCTTTATCAGAGATATCGCGGCAAACCTTTTCCTCAAAAATCTATCTCTTTCTTTCTCATCAATCATCGATATATCTCCAGTAGAGGGATTATACATCAAAACATCCGTCTCAAGGGCAAAAGAAAGACCTAATGGATGGAATCGACCAGTACCTAGATAAACATGGGTGTCCGCATCTTTTACTGCGCTAGAGTAATCACATCCAAGTACCTGACCTTTGCTTTCTATCCTATCATCTCCTTCACCGATGACCGTTTTATGACCTTTTTCAGATATTATTTTAGACATATCTTCAAGTTGATGTAGATGTTGAGCTGTAGCATAAAGTGCAACTTTTCCCTTCAACTTATCAAACAGTTCTTGTGGGACTTCAACGAATCTTGTACTTTTTCCAGGAAGATAGATGACCTCATAATCGATATCAAGATTTGGAATCCTAGCGTGTCCTATGTGAACGAGTGCGTCACAATCCCCGATATCCGAGGGTAAATCGCAGGCACCATAACAGGAACCACCCCATAATCTCACCTCCTGATCAAACTTCCTCCTAAAATCCTCAGACCTATGTCTAAGGCCGTCGGGTAATTGAAGTAGTATTTTCTTAGCTCCTATATCCTCTAGTTTTGATCTAGCCCCTTCGATATCAAAATCATAGCTACCGATATTCAAAAAAGACACCTCTCCTCATCTAAAGATCTAACTATACTTTCTATAGAAGTTTCGTTAACATGTGGCATGACTACGAAACGAAGGCCAGGTGGGGTCACCGTCCTCGATAGATACCAATCTCGCTCAGCAAATCCTGTCACTATGTCCTCTGGGTCGTCGGAGTGAAAAGATGCTATATTCAATGTAGGTTCTGTTATACATTCGAATCCTATATCCTCCATCCTTTTTACAAGATGGTATGTTTTATCCATGCAATCGGATACTATTTCTTTGTAGCCCTCTATTCCAAGTATATTTATCGTAGCCCAAAAGGCCGGTATAGAAGCGCTAGCTCTGGTACCCCTCAAAGTTTTTTGATCATCACCGGTCAGGTAAGGAGAATCAACCGATATGTTGTCATCATCCTTCGAATAGAGCAATCCTAATGGGACTGGGGACATGCCCATCTTATGAGGATCTATAGAGATAGAATCGATCCCGTCTATTTTGGCATCCAAAGAAGGTACGTCGTAACCCATCATCTTTAAAAAAGGTATAACAAAACCGCCAAAAGCAGCGTCTACGTGAAAATGAATGTCTTCCGATATCTCAGCTATATCTTCAATAGGATCTATAACACCGTGTTCAGTAGTACCAGCGATACCGACAACAGCAGCAGTTTCATCGTCGATGGCTTCCTCCATCTCTCGGATATCTACTCTGTACTCTTCATCTAATGAAACATACCTAGCTTCCATATCAAGTAATAAACAAGCTTTCTCAAAAGAAAAATGGGCACTTTTTGGCAAGATCACTTTACGTTTTCCTGATCTTTCTCTGGCTCTGAGGAGAGCCAATATATTGGCTTCAGTGCCTCCGCCGACAGAATGAGAACACATCTCTTCGGCTTCGATCAATCCGGCGACAGCTCGATGTACTTTTTCTTCTATTTTTTCCGTGCCCTTGTAGAGACCAGGATTGCCGAGGTTCGCTTCGATAAAGTCTTTATAGATTTCAGTGGCTGCATCCAACGGCTCGGTACACATCGAGCCAAGAATCTGTCCAGATGAGAAATCGATATCCTGTTTTCTAAACTTTTCTAACTCCTTTTTAACTTCTTTTTTATCCTTCCCTTCCGTAGGAAAACTAGAATCCAATCAAACACCTCTATTTACTGTGGTTTTCTATCTAAATGTTTTATCTTTTTACGCACATACTTTATAGAAGCTATCGAGAACACGATAGCTAGCAAGACCGCTAACAATGAGATCTCTCCTGCAACTAGTAATTGTAGAGAAGCCAAAAAATTGAAGGCTCCGTGCATAGCAACTGCGAGTAGATAGTAGGGTATGAATAAATGTTTCCCCTCGAATTTTCCCCTGGTTATACCATATCCAGCCATCGCACTGGCACTTCCATGTAGAAGGGTGCTGGCGATACTCCTCACTATGACTATCGTTACGAATGCGATACCGAAACCCTCAGCCATATAGGTTGAACCTTCGTAAAGGAGATTCTCTGTTGCCGCGAATCCAAGACCACAAGCCGCACCAAAAACAAGTCCCGACTCTATATCCGTGAGTGAATCTTTAACTGAAAAAACGCCCATGACTTTGGTCAGTTCCTCAACAAATGGAGCTATCACTACCACTATTATCAATGTCTGTATGGTCTCGTCGGCTAAAAATTCATATTCGCGCTGGAGCTGTGGTGTAGTGATGACACCGATAAATATGAAGGAAAGTAATAACGCGAATAAAACTGATAGCCCAGCACCCCAGATGAAAGTCTTGAGGAGTTTAGACCATCTCTTCTTTCCATATCTTTCAGCACTTCTGATCCAAGCAAGATAGATTATAGATGGTAAAAATGCAGAGAGTATCAATATGATGACCGTGACCAAAAGCTCTTGGTTCATAATTGTGTAAAGTTACATTCAATAAATAAATTTTCTCTTATCATCTAATTTTGGATATTTTCATCAAGCCAATCAAGGTATTTACCTGATCCATCGGTGATCGGCAAGGCTACTATCTCAGGATTTTCGTAATCGTGGATCTGCCGTATCTTGTCCTCTAGAACGTCGTAAACGTCTTTTTTTGTCTTTATAAAACACATCCATTCTTCACTAGATGTCATCTCGCCTTCCCATTTATATGTACTTTTTATCGGTCCATAAACCTGCACACAGGCGGCGAGGTCTTGTTCTACGATATTCTCTGATATTTTTTTCGCCTTCTCTTCGCTGTCGATCGTCGTCAATACCATTATGAACTCTTCATCCATATCTATCACGTCCTTCGGTTTCATCCCTTTTCTTGAGTGTTTGTTTAGCCTGTCTTACTGCCTCCAATACATCCTCATCAACTTCGGTTTTTTCCAGCTCATATATCTCGTCTCTGATAGACTCGTAGTCCACAATATCCTCATATCGATATGTTAGATCGCTTAACGTCTTTATCGCTCGAGCCCTTACCCATTTATCGTTGTCTTTCAATCTCTCGCTGAGTGATCTAAAAAGTTTTTTTCTGTTTCTCTTGCTAATATCATTAACGTCGATATCTTCAAGGGACTCTGCAGCTTTCTGCCGTATCTTCCAACGGTCAGAATCCAACGCATCTATTATGTCCTCTGCAAAGCCAGAGAAACCAGCCTTCGTCATCGAAGCCGAGATGAATATGTTCTTATCTTCGGGTATGGACCTTATATGTTCTTTCAATTCTTCCAATATATCTTTTGAGAGATTGGAGAGTGAATCTGAAATAGACCAAAGGACCCTTGGATTCTTCTCTCGGTTCAAAAGCTCCAAAATACCTTCGGCCGCTCTTTCTGTCTCGATCCGTGTAAGCGCATCTACCGCTGCTATCCTGACTCCCGGATCTTCACTGTATATCTTGTCATGTATCTGTTCTAGGACCTCTTCTGTGCCTATCTTACCTAATGCCTGCAGTGCAGCTTCGACGACGTAATTTTTTTGATCATCCAATCTATCGAGTAACGGATCGATAACACTCTCATCACCTTTTTCACCCAAAATCTTTGCAGCATCCTCTCTCACCCTCCAACTTTCATCTTTAAGAGCATCTAAGAGTATATCAATCGTCTTTTCGCTCTGGATGCCTCCAAGCCCCTGTACCGCTATCTCTCTTATATCCTGATCTCCCTGGTAATAAGCCTTTTTCAAGGGTTCGACGGCCTCTTCCGTACCAATCTCACTTATAGCCCTGACAGCGTTTATTTTGAGTGATTCATCATCGATGAATTCAGTGATCTCTGATATCTTTTCCTCTCCTGCCAGCTCACCTAGAGAATCTATAGCTTTTTTCCTGACCTCCTTTTCCGCATCCTTCATGAGTGAGCACAGAGTTTCTTCAAAACTATCATCATCGAAATCACCCATAGCTATGGCGACGTCATGCCTGACTTCCCAATCTTCATCATCAGCTGCACTCTTTAGAGCTTTTTTACAGTCCTCACCCTCTAGAGAACTAAGAGCCAAGGCAGCATTGGCCCTGACCGTCGAAGCGGGATCGTTTTTAACGGCGTTGACGAGACCGTATAAAGCATCTTCAGACCCGAGCATCCCAAGTGCCTTTGCAGCTTCTTCTCTCTCCTCTACAACGCCTCCCTTGAGGATCTTTAGGAGGTTTTCGACATCTCCATCATCTTTCAACTCTTCTATTCTATCTTTCATATCTATCCGATTCTCTTTTGTATCTCTTCCCTCAATATCTCGCTGACCTTCTCACCATCAGCTTTTCCTTTTAGATCTTTCATCACTACACCCATCAGAGGACCGACAGCTCCCATCTCTCTTTCTTCAATGAAATCGATCCTGTCTTCAACCACATCTATTATAGCCTCTCTGATGTCTTCATCATCGATAGACTCTAGTCCTGCACTCTCTATAGCTTGTTCAACGCTTTCACATTTTATAAGTTCTTTCAACAGGTCGGGTATACCTTCTTTCGCGAACTCTCCAGAATCGTAATGATCGAATACATCGAAGAGTTCCTCTCTCCCTATATTTTGTACATCGTGGCCCTCGCTTTCAAGATCAGGAAATGTATGTAGGAAAGTATTAGCGACTACAGAAGGATCGCCACAAATCTCTACAGCCTCTTCGAACAAGATATCATAGCCCTTTTTGAAAATCTGTTCACTCTGTTGTTCGTTGAGATCGTACTCCTCTTGAAATCTATTTATCTTCTCTTCGGGTTTTTCTGGTAACTGACTTTTCAATCTCTCCAATCTTTCCTCATCTACTACCTTAGGAGGGATATCGGTTTCTGGATACATCCTAGCCTCTCCTGCCAAAGGTCTTAAGAATCTACTTGAACCATCTGGCTGTGCCTGCCTAGTCTCTTCCGGAACACCTTTCAAAGCTAATTCAGCACGCTCGATCACTTTCTCCAACGCGCCTTTTGCTTCTTTATGATCAGCTGTGACTATCGCAAAAGCGTCGTCCTCTTTCAGTTCTAGCTCTTTCTCCAACGCTTTGACTTCTTTTTCTTCTATCCCATATTTAGGTAGTTCGTCACTGTGGAATATCCCCGCTACCCCCGTCTTTTTTGCATATCCGGCGAGTTCAGGTCCAAGCAGTGCTTCACCTTCCTCTCCTCTCAGCTGTCCTTCAAATCCTAACAATCGAACAGCGTAAACTCCTTTACCCGAGTTCAGACTGCTCTTGATTATACCGCTGTCGCAGCCTTTGAAAATTTCAGTAACATCGAATATACCATCATCTACTTCAGCGTCTCTAGATTTTAGAGTTTCTTTGATATCTAAAAGCCTGCACTGTCTATCTACTTCCTTTTCAACATACTCAGGTATCATGTCTAATTCTTGTACACCTTTCATCTCAACTCGAGCACCTTTCTTTATAGATACATTGAGATCTTCTCTGATGCTGCCTATACCACGCTTGACCTTTCTAGTACCTCTGAAGAGACCTCCTATCTTTTGAGCGACTTCTTTGGCCTCTTCAGGACTGCTCATGTCCGGGTCGGTAGCTATCTCTACTAGAGGTATACCGAGCCTATCAAGTTTGTAGATCTTTTCATCTTCCTTTTCCTCAACACTTCTAGCCGCATCTTCTTCCAAACACATCGTAGGTATACCGATCTTTTTACCATCGACTTCTAAGATGCCATCAGTAGCTATCAATGCAGTCCTTTGGAAACCGGTCGTGTTCGATCCATCGATGACAATTTTTCTCATAAAATCTACTTCATCAACGATCTCAGCTTCAGTATACAGAGCCATCGTCAGAGCAAGATCGAAAGCTTCTTCATCAGGTCCTTCCGGTGGTTCTTCATCAAGCTCTACAAGACAACTAGATTCTTCAGGAGCCTGGTACCGGAATTTCAAACCTTTTTGAGCTTCCATGAGAGCTGCTTCGTCAACCTCTCCTAGTTCACTTTCGGTGGGGCGTAGGCCCCTGATGACTTCTCTTCCTTCATCCTCTACAAGTTCAGATGGACAATCACAGAACAGTTTGTCAGTATCCAATTGTTGATGTATCTCCAGACCGACCTTCAGACCGAGTTCATCATAATCTCTAACCATCTTTATCACCTCGTTCTCCTCTCATGGATCTCACCTGCGATGTTCTCTTTCATTATCTCTTCTGTGTCTTCACCGAGACTGAGAGCCCACATCAGTTTTACCATCGCCGTTTCTGGAAGCATATCTTTACCATCTATAACTCCCGCTTCCAGGATCTCCCTTCCGGCTGAATAAACGTTCATGTTAACAGTACCGTAAATACACTGGCTGGTCATGATGATCGGTTTTCCTTCATCGCTTATCTTTTCAAGTTCAGAAACTAGATCAGTTCTCATATGACCTAAACCTGTTCCAGCTATCACCACACCTTGTTTTTCACCTGCCATTTCTATCTGTTCCAAATCGAGAGCGGGATTTGCATATACGAGTGAAACATCGTCTATTATATCCCCTCTACGGGACAGAGATTTTTCTGAAGGTTCAAATCCTCTTTCGAATTCCACCTTACCGGTGTAAGGATCGACTCTTCCGACCGGCTCTTCATTTATGGATTCGAATGCATCCCTTCTGCTCGTATGCATCTTTCTTACCTTTGTTCCTCTATGTATCGCGCATTTATGATCAGAAACCGTTTCGTGCATCACTACAAAGACACCTGGATTATCCGATTTTGCCACCTCGATAGCTCCGAGAAGGTTCAGATGAGCATCACTTGATGGTCTATCGCTCGATCGTTGAGAACCGACTAGAACTACGGGAACTGAAAGCCCTTCAAGGAGGAAAGAAAGCGCAGCGGACGTATAACCCATGGTGTCCGTCCCATGGGATATGACGACCCCTTCCGCTCCATCGTTTATTTTTTCTATGACCTTGTCAGCGATGATGACCCAATCTTCAGGTACTATATCTTCACTGAGCTTGCTGAATACTATATCAACTTCTGGATTACACCTCTCCGCGATCTCAGGGTTTGAGTATAGTACATCGTCAGCATCTTGAGCGGGGTGCACGGCTCCAGTTTTGTACTCTACGTAACTTGCTATAGTACCCCCGGTGCCCAGTATCGAGATGTCGGACTTGTTTTCATCTCTATCAATACTTGTTTCCTTTTTTTCAGAAGATACTTTTTTCTTTTCTATCAGTTCGATATCCATACCATCTTCCATTTCTATACCCACGTTATATCCGTTATCCAACTTTATAGTCACTATATCTTCTCCACTGAAGCGGTGATGGGGCATCAATCTTCCTTCATAAGATTTTCTACCCTTTTTTATTTTGACTCTATCTCCTCTTTCAATTTCATCTAGTAACTCTCTGACCATCTTATCTGTATTTGACAAGAGAATGGAACTAAAAACAATTTTTGTTCGTTATTCCGACTTTATGTCTTGATAGTTTATTCAAAGATATTTTATATTCCTTGATATCTCCACCTTTGCAGACAAATACAAATGAAGGTGGACATGATATGGATAAAAGGATAAAAGAACATGCTGAGATCTTGGTTGAATGGAGCACAGAGATAAAAGAGGGAGATAATGTGGTGATCAGTGCCGGTGAAGAAGCTAAAGAATTGGTCATCGCTCTGCAGGAAGAGATAGCCAAAAGAGGAGCCAATCCGATAACTTTGTATTCTTCCAGTGAAGCTTCAAGAGCATATTTGAAAAATTTTGAAGGTGAATTCGAGACTCCAGAACACGTTCTAGCTCTGATGGAAGAGTCGGACGTTATAATCGGTATAAGTTCTGATCCGAACTTAAGAGCTATGAATGACGTTCCCGGCGATATATTAGCGGAATATTCGAGGGCCAGACAACCCATACAGGAAGAACAGATGTCAAAAAGATGGTGCGGAACGCAACATCCCACGAATGCGCAGGCACAGATGGCCGAGATGTCGTTGGAGGAATACAAAGACTTCGTTTACGATGCGATCTTGAGAGACTGGCAGGAAGTCCATGATATGCAGGAGAAGTTGAAAGAGAAACTAGATGAAGGTAGTGAGGTTTACATAGAAGGTCCAGAAACTGAATTGACTATGAGCATCGACGGTATGATAGGCATCAATTCGGACGGTGATCATAACATGCCCAGCGGTGAAGTTTTCACAGCGCCCGTAGTAGATAGTGTAGACGGAGAGATACTTTTCGATAAACCATTGATACATCAGGGTAAAGAGATAGACGGCGTAAAACTGAAATTCGAAAACGGGGAAGTGATAGAATATTCAGCGGAACAGAACGAGGAAGCGTTGAAAGATACTTTAGAAACTGACGAAGGCGCAAAAAAACTAGGTGAACTCGGGATCGGAACGAATCGAGGTATAGATGTTTTTACTAAGAACATGCTCTTCGATGAAAAGATGGGCGACACTATCCATCTAGCTCTGGGTAGAGCGTATGGTAGATGTGTTGGAGAAGATAGAGAACAGAACGAGAGCGCCATACATGTCGATATGATAAAAGACATGAGCGAAGGCATACTCAAAGTCGATGACGAAGTGATCATGGAAGATGGAAAATTCTTTTGGGAATAGTAAAGGCAAAACGTTTTTAGACAAAACCTTTCTTTTTTATTTCATGACTTATCATCCTCCTTTTTGGGAAGAACCCCGTAAGACAAATTTTGAAAGTGAAATCAAGCTTGTGGATAATGATAAAGTAGTATTAGAAAAGACTTACTTCCATCCAGAAGAAGGGGGGCAGCCTCCTGACAAGGGTACGTTAGACGGATATGAAGTCAAAGATGTCCAAAAGGAAGACGAAGAGATAGTCCATTATCTTGAAGAGAACGACCTCAAAGCAGGTGAGATCGTAAAAGGTGATATAGACTGGGATTTTAGATATACCTGTATGCGCGGACATACCGGAGCGCACGTTGTCTATGGCGCCGGAAGAAAGGTCTTGGGAGATGTGAGCTACGCCGGTTTTGATATCGGTGAAAAAAAAGCGAGGATCGACTTCGAGACTGATACCCATATAGATAAAAAGAAACTGCTCAAATTAGAAGAATTTTGCAATAAAATCATATTGGAGTCTAGACCTGTCGAATGGAAAGTTTTGAGCCGTGATGAAATAGAATCTTCAGAAGAGATCGCATTTGCTAAGGAGATACCAGAGGGGGAAAAAGTAAGGATAATAGAAGTCAAAGGTTGGGACAAAGGAGTCTGCAGCGGGACTCATCTTGATAATACTCTAGAGGTGGGTAGAATACAT
The DNA here is from genome assembly GCA_019594195.1 of Thermoplasmata archaeon. The sequence continues at coordinate 14,198 of JAFDTP010000003.1, read as the reverse complement.
ATAGAAGGTAAAAAGAAGCTTCAAGAGGGTGTTACCCGCATAGAATTCTCCTTCGGAGAGCAGGCTCTAAAAAAAGATTATAGGGAAAAAAGGTCTGTTTTGAGAGCGATCGAAAGATTAGAAACGAACCATGACGACCTTCCTAAAGAGGTGAGTAAATTACAAGTTAAGATAGAAGAATTGGAAGAAAAGATCGACGAACTTGAAGCAGAAATGATAGACTGGAAGTTAGAAGAATTTGATACTTACGAAAGAGAAGGTTTCGACCTATCGGTACAGACGATCTCTACCGACGACACTGAAAAACTATCTTATCGGGCAAAGGACGAAGTGGGTGAAGAGGAAGTGATGGTGATATTGAACGAAAGAGAGACATTGAGTGCGATAATCGGAGTCGGGGAAGAAGTCAAAGAGATAAGTGCAAATGAAATGATACAGAGGATCGGTGGGGAATTTGGTGGAGGTGGTGGTGGTACTGTTGAATTTGCTCAAGGTGGTGGATTTCAGAGTTCCGCGGAAGAGATCAAAAAGTTCCTTATCAAAATAACAGGGTGAGACCTAAACATGGATAACGAAAGATATCTGAGATTTGCAAAGAAAACTATCGAATCATCCATAGAACTTTTGAAAAAAAGTATCTATGAAGATCTTGAAATAGAGTACAAATCCAAATTTGATCTTTTCACCAAAGTGGATAAACGGGTTGAAAAGAATATAGTAGAGTCTATAAAAGAAAATTATCCCGAACATGATATCGTTACTGAAGAGACCGACTTGAAGCTAAAAGGCAGTGAAAATGTCTGGTACATCGATCCGATAAGTGGGAGTACCAATTACGCACACGATCTGCCCTTTTTTGGCATCTCTCTAGCTTTGAAGTACGATGAAGAGATAAAAGTGGGAGTTGTTTATAATTCTGTAGAGGATGAAGTCTTCTATGCGGAGAAGAACGGTGGGGCATACCGTGGAGATAAAAGGTTGACGACCTCAGATGTAGCTGAAATCGGAAAGGCAGTAGTATCCACCACATTTCCCTATGATGAGGAAGGCAGAAATAGAAATCTGAAATATTTCAACAGGATCGCTCCGAAGGTAGAGGGTATAAGAAGGACGGGTTCTGTTTCAGTCGATCTTTCGTATCTCTCGATGGGAGCCTTAGATGGGTTCTGGGCTCTTGGATTAGAGTCCTGGGATACAGCCGCGGGTTGGCTGCTCGTAGAAGAGAGCCAAGGTGAAGTGAGTACTATCGAAGGGGATAAATACGGGTTAGAAAAGGATTCTATCCTGGTCTCTAACGAAGATATACATCGAGATCTGATCGAATCACTGAGAGACAGATAAGCAATACATGTTTAACGTACCTATTTAGTGGCTTAACTGGCAGAAATAGATCATATATACCTGTCTGATCCCAATACTTAGGTGCTATATTCCCAAAAATAAGAAATATCGATCTGAAAATCATGATATCGAAAAGGATTAGTATTTGCTAACAACCGATATTCATCCGCCAATTTGATGGTGATATCCCTGAATAAAAAGGTCACATTGGTAATCATACTCGCATTCATCCTTTCGTTTTCGATAGCCATTATATTACCATATATACCTCTCTATGGTGAAGATATAGGTCTTTCAGTTTCTATGATAGGATACGTTGTTGCTATCTACCATCTAGCGCAGTTCGTGGGCAGGATACCCATGGGTTCACTGACCGACATCTATGGGTATGGGATCATCATAGGTTTCGGTGGATTATCTCTTTTTCTCGGAATGATCTTTTATATCCTCTCTCCCCAGCTCTGGCCTCTATTGTTCATAGGGCAGATAATGATCGGTATCGTTGTTTGTATGGAATGGGTAACTCTGCCTTCTTTTGTGACAAGGTTCGGACCTGAAAAAGTTCCGATCTTTACATTCGTAGTAGGATGGGCATATACATTTTCAGTACCGCTTGGAGGTGTTTTCAAAGACATCTTTGGGATGAGATTCCTATTCTTTTTGGGCATGCTATTATCGATCCCTGCCTTAGTGATCGTATTCCTGATAATAAGGAACGGTTCTACTAGAGATGAACAAACTCAAGAAGAGTTCGTCTCGATAACTTCCCTTTATAAAGACGCTTTAAAAACCCTCAAAGATGAAAAAGTGCTGGTAGCATCGCTCTATTCATTCTTGATGTTTATGAATTTCAATATAGCCTTCTCGCTGGTGCCTCTTTACCTTTCAGGATTGGGATTTACAGCTACAATAATAGGGGGATTTCAGTTCACCAGGATGGGGACCGCTTCCACGATAAGATTATTCAGTAAACGAGTCGAAGGTTTCGTTGACAAAAAATCGATACTTATAATAGTTACCGTGACTTCTGGCCTGGCTCTGGTGTTTGTTTCCCAAGTTGAGTCTTTATGGCTCATCTTAGTGGTCGCTGCATTTTGGGGATCGATAGGGGGTCTTTATCATCCTGTCGTCTTTGAACTCATAGCCGACGGAACTACAGAAAGGGATCGCGGTAAGGGGATGGGTATCAGAGGTACACTCGGAACATTAGGTTCATTCTCCGGTATAGTATTGTTCTCCAATCTAGCAGAGATACTCAATATAAGCACGGCGATACTGCTTTCAGGTGTTTCGATGATCCTGGGTGCGGTGTTTATAGAGATCTATGTTAGAATGTGAATTTATCTCGTAACTTTTCTGACCGCCTGGTTTATCCTGTCTAGACCTTCCTCTAAAGTCGACCTTGGACATGCAAAGTTGAGTCTCATGAATCCTTTTCCACCTTCACCGAACCAGGCTCCGTTGTTCAGAGCGACTCTGGCCTCGTTCAATAATAGATCATCAAGCTCTTCAGGTTCAAGTCCAAGATCTCTGAAATCTAGCCAAAGTAAGAATGTACCTTCGGGTTCTACAGCATCCACTTTCGGTATTTTCTCTTTAGCAAATCTAAGAGCGAATCTCTTATTATTTTGCAGATACTCCAATTGTTCATCCAGCCAATCTTCACTTTCGTTATATGCTGCTTTCATAGCGACCAAGCCCAGCAAATTTGTCTCTTTGACCAGTTTTTCCTTCGCTCTCTCGAATCTATCTCTTAGATCAGGATCAGGTATGACCGCTAGACCTAAGTTCAGACCAGCTATATTGAAGGTCTTAGCTGGTGAAAACAGGGTCATAGAATTCTGAGCTATCTCATCCGATAGAGAAGAAAATGGAGTGTGTTCGCCTTCATAGATGAAGTCTGAAAAGATCTCATCTGAAACCACTAGGATATCATTTTCTATGGCCATCTCCCCTATCCTTTCGAGTTCCTCTTCAGTCCATACTCTGCCCACCGGATTGTGTGGATTGCATAAAATCATCATGCTGGATCTGTCTCCTCTACTCATGGCCGATCCTTGAGATCTCATTTTTTCCTCTAGATGTTCAAAATCCTGTTCGTATCTTTTTTTATCCTTATCATAAAGAAGTTCGTTCTTTATCACTTGACCCCCACGATTCTTTATGAGTTGGAAAAAAGGAAAATAGACAGGGGGCTGGATGATCACGCCGTCACCCACATCTGTAAAGGTCATCACCGATATACTCAAACTGGGGGTTATACCGTTGGTGTAAACTATCCATTCAGGATCGATCTCCCATCCATATCTTCTATCTATCCAATCGACAACTGCCCTGTCATGCTCTTTTCCGGGCTTCGTGTATCCAAAAGCGCCGTGCTCCACCCTTTCCTTCAATGCATCGATGATCGCTTCACTCGTCTTCCAATCTGAATCTGCAACCCACATCGGTAAAACGTCTTCTCTGTCGAAGAACTCCAGAAGAAAATCCCATTTAGCACAGTTAGTTCCTTTACGATCGAGACCTTCATCAAATTTCATCTCTATCACTTCTAAGAAAAAGCTTTATGATATTATTAAGTTTTGTATATACCTATGGAAAAAACTCTTTGATTTATGAAAGATGCCCGATCGGGGATTCGAACCCCGGTTGAAGGCTCCGCAAGCCTTCATGATATCCAAACTACAACAATCGGGCTTTTCGTGTTCGGAACTAAGGGCTGCTGTTATTTTTCTTTTTCGTAATTTTTCTTGACCGCTCCGTAAACCTCTGCTATGGGTATCCCTTCATCATCTGCTATCTTTTTACAGCTCTCGTATTCTGGAGCTACTCTCCCTGAAGATATCTTGACTTTGGCCGGTCCCCATTCGGTCTGGACTTCTTCTATCTTCCTGTCAGCGACGATCCTTCTGATCTCCTGGATCCGTAGACCTAGAGTAGAAGTCTCCTGAAATATCTTTTTTATTACGCTGTCAGTCTGACTTTTTCGGCACAGTACTTTGATTTCCCATCCCTCCCTTCCTTTTTTACCAGAGGCAGATAAGGTATAAGAATCAAGAGCTTCTTCTCTGATCCTCTCCAGTGCGTGCCCCAACTGTTCAGGTGACATATCGTCGATAAAGAAAGTGATCTCCTCTATCGATTCATCTAAATTCTCTTGGTTACCAAGATATATCCTTAAAGCATTTGGCAATTCAGTCTCTCTATCTCCGAAGCCAACGCCGACCTTTTTTAGTCTCATGTCAGTGGGGTTTTTTTGTTCAGCTAGCATTTTCAACAACACAGCACCCGTTGGAGTGACCAGTTCTCCTTCTCGCTCAGTGAACGAGACCTTCCAGCCTCCCAACAACTTTTCCGTAGCCGGTACGGGTACTGGTATCTTCCCGTGTGCGCATTCAGTATGGCCAGTCCCAAAATTCACAGTTGAAGCGTATATCTTTTCTACACCTAGGTCCTCCACCAGCGCTATACTTCCGACGACGTCTATGATCGAATCGACCATGCCGGTCTCATGAAGCTCCAGTTCGTCGAAAGGAACGTCATGTATGTCACTCTCCACTTCACCTAAAGTCTGGAATGCTTCGATGCTTTTTGCTTTCACCCATTCGCCTAGATCTGAATCTTCGATGATGGAGATGACCTCGGCGACCTTCCTATGAGGTTGGTCTTTGTGCTTTATCTTCAAGTCTTTTCCGCTCAAACCTCTCTCTTTATCAGTTATCTCAACGTGGGTGTTTTCTAGATCCAATTCGTCGATGATATCGTTCAAAAGTGCAGGTTCAGCTCCTAGATCTATCAAACTGCCTAAAAGCATATCCCCACTTATCCCAGACGATAGATCCAGAAAAGCGATCTTACCCATTATATCAATCCTTCAGCATATGATGGACGAATGCGGCTGCGCCGTAGCCGTTGTCTATATTCACTATAGCTAATCCAGTGGCACAGCTGTTCAACATCGTCTCCAGAGCGGATCTTCCCTCTCGGGCGGTACCGTATCCGACACTTGTAGGTATGCCGACTACCGGAGTACCTATCAATCCGGATATTATGCCAGGAAGAGTACCATCCATGCCGGCAGCCACGATGACAGCATCCGACTCTCTTAACTCAACCACATGAGGGAGTAGCCTATGTATGCCAGCCACACCGACGTCATAGAACCTTTTTACCTCGAACCCCATCTTTTCAAGGGGTACGGCTGCTTCTTCAGCCACGGGAACATCTGTGGACCCACCAGTGACGACAGAGGCCTTTCCTTCAACCTCCTGATGAACGTCTCCGACTACGATCAGATTGGCTTGTTCATAGTATTCTGCATCTTCTCTAACGGAACTGACTATTTTAAAATCCTCTTCTGTCGCTCGCGTGAAAAATCTATCTCCTTCACTAGCGATCATCTTCAATTGTTCTTCAGATTTGCCTTCGGTGTAAACCGCTTCTGGAAGTCCTTTTCTGATCTCTCTAAAAGTATCGACTTTAGTATCGCCAAAATCAGTGTAGGGCATCTCAAGTATCTTCTTTTTCAACTCCTCTCTGCTCAAGTCTGAGGATTCATATCTATCCAATAATTCATCTAATACATCCATGATATCACTACGATATAGAACCGGTTCTATAACCGTCTAGGTCTAAAAATACTTTCTCATAACCTTCTTCTTCGAACCATCTAGTAACTTCCTCTCTATTATCCAGTATCTTTTCCATATCTTCCGGCCAAACTTCTATCCTGGCCTCGCTGCCAAAATCTCTGACTCTCAATTGACTTACCCCTAATCGAAAAATTTTATCTTCGACTCTTTCGATCCTTTTCAAACGTTCTTCAGTCAGCTCTCTACCAGCCGGGAATCTACTAGCCAGACATGCGAATGAGGGTCTATCCCAGACATCTCTACCTCTCCATCTCAATATCTCTCTTATCTCTTCTTCCTCCAAACCTGTTTCCAGCAGTGGAGCTCTACCTTCATCTTTGACAGCCTCAAGACCGGGGCGGTGACCAGTTACCTCTGTAGCGTTAGTTCCCTCGAGTATAGTACCTTCTTCGTCTATAGAATCGAAAAGTTCTTTTTTACAGTGATAGCATCTGTCGGAAGGATTTTTCTTCAGATCTTGATTTGACAGTTTAGAGGTCTCTATCACCTCATAATCTGCACCGATATCCTCCGCTCTAGAGATCGCTTCGTCTATCTCCCAATCTGGATACATGACATCATCTATGATGAATGCTTTGACGTTCTCAAGAGCACTTACTGCGGAATCCAAAACTAGCGTGCTGTCTTTTCCACCTGAAAAAGCTACCAAAGCCCTCTCGATTTCGTTCTCATCGTACCATGCCAATAGATCCTTCCAACGACTTTCTATCGATTTCTCGTCCATATATCAATCAAACAGGTACGGTAGCATAAAAAAGATTTGTATCTAGTCCAACGGCCATCTTTCGACTTCTAATTCATCTGAGGTAGGATAGATCTCTATGCCGAAGCATTCTTCCTCTAAAGCCGGACAGATCTCTTTCAAAATATCTAAAGCACAAACAACCCTACCGTTCCTTTCGTCATACCAGATGATCCCATCTTCAATATCGTACTTCTCTTTCAATTCTTCTAATAGATTTTCCGGATCTTCTGATTCTATTATACCTCTCAATAATGTTCCTTCCTCAGTGATCACATCACTAGATCTCGCTGTATTGTTAGCTCTCCTCTTCAGCCTGTTTGTTAATTGAACACCATCTTTGAACGCTAGAGAACAGTAATGAAGGTCGATATTGAAATCCATACCCATGAGTTCAATAGCTAGATCTTCGCTTCCACTGACTGCTGAAGAAACATCGCTTTTATGTTGATATCCTCTCTCCTTTAGTTTTTCGGTATTGGTCGATGAAAACTCCAACTCATTTATATTTACAAATTCTACAACATCACCCAGTTCTTTCAAAAGATGGATAGTTTCCTCCTTTTTTCCAGGTATGCTAGGTATTTCTATTCCAACAGATAGTTCACTATCATCTCTGAGACCTTGGAGTAAAGAAGGATACCTTGTTTTTTCTATTTCCCCCCAACTCTCTGACGGAGGATGGAACCTGATCTCATCCAACCCTGCTTTTTCTAACTTTGATATCTGGTCAAGATCTGTTGTTTGAGTATAAAGGTGGATATGATGATCCTCTCCGAACTCTCTTTTCAAAAGTTTAATAAATTCCACAGTCTTATCTGTGGTCAGAGGATCTCCTCCAGTGATTCCAGTACCCGTAGCCCCTATAGCCCTCGCTTCGTCGATTATCTCGCTTTCGCTTTCGATTTTCTTCTCGTCCGCATATACTACGTATTTATCTTTTTTCTTCTCAGAAAGTGGGCAATACCAGCACCCTCCTTCACATTCACCGGTCACGAGTAAAACCATCTTGCTACCTTCCGCACAGTGACGACAGCCTTCTGGCAGTTCACCATTGTAAACAGAACCTTTCTGCATTTCTTTTTTCTTCATGTCTTTTAAGCCTCTATTGCGATGAACTATCCGGTCAGTAACATATTACTTTTTCTTTCCTGGTTTACTTCAATCCCTGTAGAGATAGATAAAGATGATCAAAACTCCTATAAGCCATATAAAAGATTGGCCCAGTCTTATTCCGACATAGGATATAGAAGGTGAAGAAATCAATAAATTCTTGAAAACATCTGCCGCGGGATATATCGGAAGGAACTTAGATATCAAGATAACGTAATCAGGGAACATCGTGGAAAAAAGATAAGCTTGAGAGAAAAACACGAGTGGAAAAACTACCATCGATGATAAGCCCTGTGTAGCAGCTCTATCAGAAGACAACTTTCCTATACAGTTCCCCATATATGAGAATAGAAGCGAGGACGAAAATATCAGAGGGATCATCAGTAAAAATTTCAAAGGGGGTAAAGCGATCTGGAAGAGCGCTAACCCGCTAACAAGAGCTATCAGGCCTGCAAGGGTTGTGAATAAAGCGTCCATGATGATCATACCACTGATAGGATAGATACTAGATACTGGAGACATGCCTAATCTCTTGTCTAACATCGCTTCAGTCAGTGCCGAGGCGTTATCGCTTGATGCAAAAAAACCAGACTGCAGAATAACTATCATCATACCACTGGGCAAGAGAAGATCTGTGTATGACCAATCTCTCTCACCGAGATCAAGGGGTCTGCTCACGAGTTCGACTGGCTTTTCCATATCTTCGCCCAATACGAATTCGTTTATATCTGCCGTCACCCCCTTCAAGATTGTCCTGATCAGATCCTCTTGCGCACCTCTTAAGTGGTAAACATCCAAGGCTATAGTATCATGATATTCACTGTCATTTCTGATATCCGACCATTTATCAGAAAAGTCCTCAGGTATCACAAAGAAGGCATCGACATCACCATCTTTTAACATATCGATGCCTTCTTGAAATCCACCCACTTCCCGCATATCTAGTCTATCCTCAGATCTGATCAGAGACATCGTCAAATTGGATATTTCAGAACGATCTTCATCTAACACCGCAATCTTCGCATCGATCTCATCTTCACCTCCGATAAGATTCAAGAATCCTATCAGGAGCATCGGCGTGATTATCACCCAGATAAGAAATTTTTTGGTTCTGACTCTGTTCTTAAAATGATTTTTAACGAATTCCCAGATATTTTTCAATTCACGTCTCATCTATTTTGCCCCTCCGGTAGAAAATCCCTCAATTCCACATCCCTGAGATCAAAGTGATCGATATCAGACCTTTGAACGATGGATTTCATCGAAAACTTCGAAAAAACATCATAATGATCGTCTTTTTTTATTATATTAAGCACCCAAGGTCTATCTATGTACTTATCTATATCGCACTCGATGGGTAGCTTTAGTAAACATCCCCTGTAGTATTTAGAGAATTCTTTTACTCTATCATAGATGCCTCCGTCCTCGATTATCATCAATTCATTGGATATATCACCTATCTTCCACAAATTGTTAAGCGTGATCATGAAAGATGTACCTTCTGATCTCATCTCCTTGATCTTTCTATAGATCCAACTACGGGTATCATTATCTAGGTTAGACACGGGTTCATCGAGAAAGACTACCTTTGGCTCATGAATTATACTCAACAAAAATTTGACTAGTTGAGTTTTACCTTCAGAAAGGTGCGATATTTTTTTATCAAAAATACCTTCCAAATATGGACATCGAAAAACAATCTCGGAGACATCATCCAAACCATAGTTTTCAGAAAATAACTCAAAAGTTTCGATCACTGTCAAATTCTTAAATAGATCATCACCTTGAAATTGGATCCCTATATTTTCCTTGACGCTTGGTAAATCTTTTTTCTTTAGGGATCCATCGAAGATCTTTTTCTCAAAAAAAGTCACATCTCCCTCGATCGGTCTGTCCACTAAAGATAAAGTCTCAAGGAGACTAGTTTTTCCTGAACCATTTCGACCTCCTATGAGTATTATTTCTCCTTCATTCAACTCGAAAGATATATCCTCTAGAGTAAAACCATCGAGGCTATTTCGAAGCTTCTCCACTTTTAGATATGGACTCATAACTGTCACATTCAATGACTCTTGGTTATAGGAAAAAGATAAAAAGGGTTTTAAATTTTTCTTTTTTTGTTACTGCCGTAGATACTGAGATCTTTGGAGGAACCGTGGATCGACTCAGTCTAATTCATCTTCCTCGATCCATCCTTCATCTTCAGCGGCGTATCTTTGTTCTTCAGTTTCTTCTCCAGGTTGCTGATAACTCCTTTCCTCTCCATAGAGGTTCTCTTGTTCCTTGTCTCTTCTCGGTGGGCGAGGCTCTTGTTTTTTACCTTTTTTACCTAATAGAACGCCTACCAACACAATGACCACTATGAGTCCGAGTACTGCGTACAGATACGGCGGTGAGAATAATATATCCATCCATCCTTCGTCTTCAACATCCTGTATCTCTTCTTTGCCTTCTCTAGCATCTTCAACTTCCATAGACCTCATCTCCATAGAAGTCATGCCCAGCATCTCGGCCATCTCACCCGGCATGTGCATCTCCTGAGATACTAGAAAACCTTGCTCATCTGAATACATCATCTGGAACGAAGGATCCTGTATCTCTGCAGGTTCGATTTCATCTTCGATGTCGAACTCTAAGACATATGCGTTAGTCGTGTCACCATCGTAAAGAACGACATCTTTTCTTCCAGTGCACACCATAGGTATGTTTATCGGTACTGTAGTTTCTTCTATTTCACCGAAATTTACTTCATCCTCACCTGTATCGATCTCCTCTAGGATTATAGGGAACTCTTGTTCCATCTCCGCTTCCATCTCTTCGATCATGACCTGGAATTCCTCTGGCATCTCTTCGTCATCGACATCGATCTCTCCTTCGTAACTACCCGAAACGGTCATCTCGGACTCCAATATCCAACTATCGCCTACATTTATAGGGAAATTGAAGAAGTCCAAAGCTGGTTCAAATTCCATTTCAAGGTTCAAACTCATATCAGCAGATATACCGCCGGAAAAGTCTTCGTATTCTATAGTCCTGGTTTCTTCTTCTCGATCATAATCATGGGATGGGAAGTTCTCTACACTGAATTCAGCAGAAAATTCCAAGGAATAGGTCAAATCTATCTCTTCTATAGCCAGGTCTGGATCGTATCGGATTGTACCTTCGATGTCTACTATGAAGTAGAATTCGCCTTCGATCGAGATAGTTTTTGTTTCCATGGGAGGGTCTTCATCATCCTCATATACACCTTCTTGTTCCAATTCACCAGTCATTTCTAAGCTTCCAGAAGCTTGGATACCTCCGCCCGCTTCTATCTCCATAACATAACCATCATCATCAGCCTCTATTACTTCGTATATCTGATAAAAGCCCATCTCTCCATCGATATCGTAGTCGATTTCGTGTAGATCTTCCTCATCTTCTATCTCTTGTTCTATCATTTCATCCAATTGATCCAATGTGGGAGAGAAAATCTCCTGGATATCTCCTTCTGTACCCATAGCCCAAGCATATCCTTCTTCCCACTCGGGTTTTTCTGCCTGAGCATAAGTAGGGGTAGGGATCAAAAGTCCAGTTATCAATAGAGTCGCTAAAATCAAGATTCCAAGCTTTTTTATCTCATCATGCATATCCATCACTATCAACCTTGCGTATATATAGTTTGAAGGTATACTTATTTTTTTTTGGATTATTATACAATCATCATCAGTGACTTTGATTTTTCTGAAAGGCCTTGATCGGACTAACTCATGAACAAAAATTATTTTAGTCTATGTCAACATCTATAGTCATGATCCACTTAGGTCCAGGGGGGACACCCCACGGTGTGAAGAGTACAAAGGCTAGTATGAAATATCTAGCTGAGGAAGGTTTAGATGCGATGGAAGTCCAATTTGTGAGAGGCGCTAGGATGAAAGAATCAACAGCAAGGAGCATAGGTGATAAGGCCAAAGAACATGATATACTCCTAAGCATACATGCGCCTTATTACATAAATTTAAATTCTGAAAAGGAAGACACAATAGATAAGAGCAAAGAAAGGATAATGAAAAGTGCACGACTGGCTGACGAAATGGGAGCATGGGTGATCACCGTACATGCTGGATATTACTCTGGTATGTCTAGCGAGAAAGCAACAGAGATGATAGGTGATGGAGTTGTAGAATGTGCGGAAAAAATCAAAAAAGAAGGTCTAGACGTCAAAATAGGACTAGAGCAGATGGGAAAAGTGAAGAGTTGGGGCACACTGGAAGAGATAGAAAAGGTGATGAGTCGAACTGATCAAGCGATCCCAGTACTCGACTTCGCGCATCATCATGCAAGATTCGACGGAACTCTAAAAACTGAGAACGATTTTGAAGAACTGCTTAAAAAATACGAGTCGATACATGATGGACCTCTTCATTCACATTATTCCTCCATCGAGTACACAGATAAAGGGGAAAAGGAGCACCTTAACCTGGAGGAAAAAGAACCGGACTTTAGTAAATTGGCTCCTCTACTCAAAGATAAAGACTATGACATCACAGTGATATGTGAAACACCCGAGCTCGACAGGGATAGTCTGCGTATGAAAGAAATACTAGAGATTTGATCACCTAGATTTAGCTACGGAAGAAACGCCGTCATTCTTTTCAACTTTATAAACGATATCCGCTAGATTGATGATCTCATTTTCATGAGAAACTATGATCACCTGATCGGCCGAAACTTTGTTGATCACGTCTTTCAGTCGTGTCAACTGTTCCCGGCTGAACCCTGTGGTAGGTTCGTCTAAGATCAGTAGATTGCTCTCAAGACCCAACTCTTTCTTTATCATATTGTTGAAGGCCAAACGATAGGCTAGGGCTACAGAAGTCCTTTCGCCACCACTCAAATCATCTACCGTAGTCTCATTGCTCTGAACAGTTATAATAGGCGAAAATTTCTCATCCAGTCTTGCGCTTATATCGGGCTCGTCCAATATTTCGTCGAACCACCCACGGAAAAACTTTCCAAAATCGGCCCTTATTTGACCTAAACGGTGTTCTTCTATGTTTTTTATAGTTTCTTTAAATTCAGTAGATATCCAAGTTTTGAAATCTTTCAATTGTCTAGCTTCTTTTAAGCTATTTTTCTTTTCTTCTAACTCTGTTTGTTTCTCTTTTATTTCATCTTCTAACCTTTCGATATCTGCTTTCAAATTTTTCTTCTTTTCCTTCAAGCGACTCTCTTTCTGGATCAGTTCTTCGTACCTTTTTTTAACTTCGATATGGTGTTCCTCTGAATAATCCTTTTTCAAAGATCCAAGTTCTTTATTTAGGTCCTCTTTTTTGGACTTTATGTCTTCAAGTTTTTCTGAAGTTTTCGCTTCCTTGCGCATAAGTTCTCCTTTTTTCTTCAATCTCTCCTTTACACTTATGAACTCCTCCTTGAAACTCTCTAGTTCTTCTTTTCTGCTTTCCAAGCTTTTAAGATCCTCTTCACCGTACTCAAATGAATCTATATCCTCTTTTAGATCTTCGATCTGCTGACCAAGTTGCTTTACGACTTTTTCGATCTCTTCCTTTTCATCCAACTCGCTTTCGAGGCGCTTCTTTTCTTTCAACTTATGATCTAGGTCCTTCTCCTTCTGCTCCAAACTCGATATACGTTCTGAGATATCTTTGATCTGTTTATCGATCTCTTCTTTCTCGCTCTTCATCTCCTGTTTCTTCTCTTTCAGCTCTTTTTTTTCTCGTTTTAGATCATCCAATATGTTTTTGACATGTTCACCATCTAAAGGCCTTTTACACTTGGGACATTCTTTTTCACCTTCTAGAGATGACATATCTTCCTCTTCTTTCTTTATCTCATCTATATCTTTATCTATAGCCTTTATATCGCCTTTCACTTCGCTAAATTCACTCCTCAACTCTTTTCTTTTCTCTCTCAATCTATCCAAACACTCGATATCTTCATTCAGTTGCTCGATTTCTTCACGCAGTTCTTCCAATTTTTTTTCTTTGGATCTTAATTTACTCGATCTTTCCCTCTTGTTCTTCAACTTTAGTTCCAGATTTTCTTTTTTGCTCTCCTTCCGATTCTTCTTTTCGATGACTTTTCTAGCTTCTTGGAGTTCTTCGACTACTTTTTCATACTCCTCCTTTTTATCACGGATATCATCCAGTCTCTCTTCGTCCTCGCTTATCCTTTCTAGGTCATCTTTGATATCTTCAAGGTCATTTTTCAAAGTCGAGATACGGTCCTCTGTTCTTCTTAGATCGCTTTCTACATCCTTTATTTCATCACTAAGACTCTCAAATCTTTCCTTTTCAGATTTGATTTTATCTTTCTCAGTTATGCAGGATTTTAGATCTTTTACTGTTCTT
>JAFDTP010000073.1 GCA_019594195.1 Thermoplasmata archaeon | reverse complement strand
TTTTTTTTGAAAAGTTCAAGCGCCTCATCAGAAGATCTTGCAAAATCTATGACAAAGTCATCTCTCTTTTTTTTGATATGTTCTTCTGTTTTTTTCAAAACTCCGGACCCATCATCGACAAAGAGTACCTTCATTTGTCCCCCAAATAGATGATAGGTTCAGCACTTCTTATATAATTTTTGTTCTTTTTTGAAAAACTTGAAGTGGGATGTGTGAAACTATAGAAGGAGCGGTGCGCAAAATTTTGATCAGGCTGATATCAGGGAGATCTTAAATCTAGTTCCACACCTAGTACAATCCTCTAATGTTATCTCTCCTCCATAATCTTCCAAAATACGTTCTATCAGGTACATGCCGAGCCCAGAACCTCTCGAATTCGGTCCTTTGAAACCCTTTTCAAATATCTTATTCTTTTCATTTTGAGGTACTCCCTTACCGTTATCTTCATAAGTCACTATGATCTCTTCTCCTTCTTGTTCGGCACTCAGCTCTATCGTATCACACCCAGAATGTTCAAGAGAATTCTCTATGAGATTGAAAAATATCTCGACCAATAGATCTCCTCCTAGGACTCTGAATTCATTATCGAAAGTCTTGATATCTATATCAGATCCCTCTTTTTTTCCATCTATCTGCTGGATAGCGCTCTCTACGTGTTTTCTTAAATTGACTTCCTTATTGGGTTTTTCATCTATCATACCGAGTTTAGTTATCTTATCTATCAGTTCCGATTGCCTGGTTAGGGAGCTCAACGCTTTTTGTAAAAATTCCTCAGAAACATCATCTAGCAATCCATCCTCGAGAAGATGTAGATATCCTCTAGTGATTTGGATCTTGTTCTTCAGATCGTGTCTCAATAGAGAATGTAGGAATTTTTGTTTATCGGCCAATCTTTTCCTTTTTGTTATGTCTCTATCTATACCCACATATCCCAATAGTGTATCTTTTTCATCGAATAGAGGCACGGCTGAAGATTCCAAAAAGCGTGTAGAACCATCCCTGTGTTTGAATCTACCAGGATAATTATTCCATCCCTCACCTTTTTTCAAATATTTTTTAAACCCGTCTTCATCTATATTCTCTCTATCTGCGTCAGGCCAATATTTCCAAGTAGGTTTGCCTATTATTTCTTCTCTTTTGTAACCCAATAGTGATTCTACAGCCTCGTTAGAATAAACATGACATCCATCTGTATCCATCATCCAAACCCAGTCTGTCATTGTTTCCAAAATATCTTCAAGGTTAAAATCCATCTCTTTGAGATCAGTCAATTTTTTCGGATCTTGATCCATTTACTTCAATTCCAAAATATGAGTTGGGGACTCGTTTATTAAGATTCCTAGCCGATATCAACCTATTTTAGAGTTTGTTAGATCCTTTTTTTTGTGATATATCATTAAGGCTATGAACGCCGCCCACAAAAAACGAAGTTTTCGAGTGGGGCAGTGCCACCCCTTTTTTCTCCGAAAAAAGTATCGGAACAAAGTTCTAATTTCATCAAAATTAAAAATTTTGATAAGTGGGGGCACGGGGATTTGAACCCCGATCAACGGGTTTCCTCCACGTGAGGAGCGACCTCACGTGTGTTCGAATCACGGGTCACCGCTCCAGTTAATCATCATACCTTCACGGTCAGTAAACCCATTTGCGATCATCCCACGTAACTGGAGCCCGTGAGGATGCCGTGTTACCCTATACCCCCGATTGGGGTACACTGAGATAGTATCGCCTTTCCTTATTAGATTTTTTGGATGTGTTCAAGTTTTTGATATGGAAAAAACTCAAAGCAAAAGGTTTTTAGTACGGTTGACTTAATCAAGATTTGCTCAGAAGAGTCTTATACCATAAATTTCCCAAGGAGGATTTATCCTGGATAGAAAAAAAAGGACTGGTCTGATTTTCATACTCTTCCTATTCGGCTCCTGGCTCGCAGGAAGCATGATGAACTTTCAATTCGTGCCTGGAGAGGGTGGTGATTGGGATCTTTCAATGATCGGCCCTTTCTTTACCATCATGCTGTTCGCGATACCGGTCCTTATATTTTTGAGAGCTAGAACCCGAATATTTTATATCATGTTCGGCGCCGCCTTATTTTGGATCATTACTCCTGTATTCTTCCAGGCGATAACGGTACTTCTAGTGGGGCTCGCGATCGCTGGATTCATTTTAGTATTCGTAGCTCTAAAGAAAGGATACATAAGCAAAAAGATGGCTGGCTTATTGACAGGAGTCACGACGGCCTTTGGAGGAGGCATCTTTTATTGGATAATGAGTACCCCTGACAACGGTGATGGGCTGATCTCTAGTGAAAGTCTTTTACCAGATGATATCGGGTTTCTTCCAGAATTTATAGAGGGACCGGGTCTTTTTATGTTGGCGATGATCGCTCTTTTCGCCTTTGGCTTCTTCTTATACGAAAGATATGAACTATTTGGTCTGTTGGACTTTGAAAAGGAAGAAGAAGAGGAGAAAGAGATAGAGAGCGATGTTTCCTCCGCCGTAGATAAAGCTATCAGAGATCTACTAGAAGGTAAAGATATAAAACCGACAATAATGGAATGTTACGGACAGATGAGCAATATACTCGAGGAGAGGGGCATCCGGGACGAGAAGCACATGACCCCTAGAGAGTTCGAAAAATCCGCGAATGATAAACTAGACGTTACCACTACCAAAATTTCCCGCATAAGAGAGATATTTGAATTGGCCAAGTACAGCACTCATAGATTAGAAGAAGAAGATAAAGAGAGAGTGATCGAGGACCTAGAGGCGTTAAGGGATGAATTGGAATGATCTTGGTTAAGGTGGGTTAAAAGGATGGCCAAAATTGTAGACGGACTGATGGAAAAAAGCGAAACTTCCAACTTCTTTTACATACTAGTAGGTCTACTGATCCTTGTCTCCATGCTCTTCGTTCTGGGAGGCGATGAAGGACTCCCATTTACTCTCGGAAGGATAGTGAGTTTCATAATTGTTATCGTGATAGCTTACAACCTGATAGAATGGACTTCTGAAATCACCGACGAACCAGAGGAATGGGGGGGAAAGGACACTTTAGATGAAGAGATAAACTTGAGAGTTAAAGACATCTCTAAGCTATTGGAAAGAGCCTCCGAAGGCAAAGAAAAAAGTCAAGAGATATTCCACGAGAGACTGAAACGTATATTTTTCCTGAGATTTAAAGAAGATATGGGCCTTACAGATGAGGAACTGAAAGATCTGATTAACAAACCAGGAGAATTCAGGGATCTTGTCCGGGACGATTTGATTGCAGATTTCATCCTGGCTACTGAAGACAAAGAAGGATATGAAAAAGTCGACTTCTTCTCAGCATCAGGTCTCAGCGGTAAGAAGAGGTACAAAAAGAAGATAAAAGATGTTATAAAGAGTATGAATCGATGGGAGGGAAAATGATGAAGATGAACAGGATATTTATCATCCTGGTCGTATTAGCAGCTGTTGGAACGATACTTGGGAACCTATTCAGAAGCTGGGTCTTTTTTACCATCACCATATCATCCCTCGCGATATTCGTGATATCCAGCAAAGTGATGCCTCCTGATGCCACACTATTATCTATCTCTAGAGGATCTGATGAGCGTAAAAAGGAGATATATGTGGATGATGAGATAGAGATCAAGATCTCCATCCAGAACGAGGAGAGAAGACCCGTTCTAGTTGAGATACATGATATCCTTCCAGCGTTGGTAGAAGTAATCGAGGGTTCCAATCATCAAGTTATAAAATTAGACGCTAATGAAACCAAAGAGTTGAGTTACAGGATATGCTGCCCAATAACAGGGAAGATAGATATTGGGCCCATAAGGGCCAGATATAGAGATCCTCTCAATTTCTTTTCAAAAGAGATGGAGATGGGCGAAGAGATAACGCTTCGTGTACTACCTCAGACTCAAGAAATGCAGAGCGTCGATATACAACCCAGCTATACCAAACATTGGCTTGGTGATATAAAGTCGAAAAGCATCGGTATAGGCAGCGAGTTCTTCGCTCTTAGAGAATATCATCCGGGCGACGAGATCCGTGATATCAACTGGAAAGCCACAGCCAAGTATTTTGAACCATATACGAACGAATATGAAGGAGAAAAATCAGGCGATGTCATACTGGTTGTAGATGGATATAAAAAAGGTATCGTTGGTACTGAGAGAACTAACTCTCTCCGCGTATCAGTGGATGCAGCAGCATCCTTATCTTCTTCCATATTATCAGCTCGCAACCGCTTAGGTCTGATCGTCTCTGGAGAATACATGAATTGGGTATATCCCGGTACCGGGAAAAACCACTATCACAAGATCATGGCCAATCTTACCCAATTCGAAAAGGGAGGTTCTTGGGACCTACAGGGTGTAAAATGGCTGCTCGAGGATTTCTTCCCTAGAAAGAGTCTCATCATCTTCATCTCTCCATTGACCATAATGGATTTTACCGAAACCATCATAGATCTAGCAAGGAAAGAATACGATATCATGGTCATCTCGCCAGACCCATTGAAGATAGAGGGGGAAATACTTGAAGAATACGATGAGATAGCTGCAGACTTCTGCCGGACCGAGAGGAAGAACATCATCGACAGGTTATGGAGTGAAGGAACCACGGTAGTGGACTGGGATCCAAACGAACCCCTAGAACCTGCATTGAAGGAGGTGTTACGATACAAAGAACAAATGTAAAATACGTCTTCATTTTATCCATCATAATCTCAGGATTGTCAGCCAGTTTAGTATCTTTACATTCAATCCTAGGGATCGCTAATATATCGACTTCTGTTAATTCTGTATCCCATTTTTTGCCACTTATATTCTCCTTGATGACCGCTGTAGGTTACGTAAAAAGGAAAACTTCGTTGATCGACATCGGTATAACTTTGAGTATGTTCACATATCTTTTCATGAGTAGAAATCTTTCCCTAACTGTATTGAACATATTCGCCACGGTGGGTTTCTTATTCCTGTTTATCGGTATCTGGGTCTTCGCAAGATATCTGTTGATGGTATGTAACGTTGAAGAGAGCGCGAGGAAGGGGTCACAGAACCGCGACTTGATCTCATTCACAAGATCGGCCCGTCACTTCACCGTTTACGGGATCTTCACCAATCTGATATTCGGTGCGTTCCTAGCAGCAGTTGCCGCATTGGTGGGCTCTTTTAGCTCTTTAGGAAGGATAACCACTGGTCGTATAGAGACGATACTTATGATCATCTTCAGCCTTGCTCTTTTCATGATCATCTACAAGATGATAGATCTTCTATCATCTGAAGAGCGTTGATTTTTCTGAACAAACTTTCATACCTTGAGATTTGATTATTTTTTCCACCGGGTTTCCATGACCTTTCTACTAAAAATTTCGTGATCTCTAGTAAGGCAGATCATGAGGAAGAAAAGACATACTTTAAAAAACATATGGGGAAAAAATAAATAATTTTATTTTGTTATTGGTCTGGAGACGTGAAGATCATGTCTTGGCGCAAATATATGCTCGGTTTACTAGTTGTGATGTTGATCACTTCGTCTGTCATCCCTGTGTTTTCAGGTAGCGGTGAAGATCTTTCGGCATCGTCATCTATCGCACCCTTCGAGGAATTCTATGAACCCGACGAGGAGTGGGAAATCCCTCTTGGAGATATCTATACACACACCTTCAATTATACTTATGATATGCAATATGATGTCGTTCCTGAAAATCTAGTCACGATCTTGGATGGGACCTCTAGTTCTTATCAAAGTTACTCGTTAACGGTTAACAGACCTGATGATAATGATATCAGATTGATAGACCAAAGGGTGGATGAAGCTGAAGTCATAAATGAATCAATCTCCATCCAACATAGAATGTCAGCTAGTTATAATATCTATGATACGATGCGATCTATTTTGCGGAGAGAGGTCGAAGATTTTGATGAGCCCGGTTGGCGTCATATGGCAGATACAACCGAAGTTCTCTTCGGAGAGATAAATGAAGACCTATTGGTAGATCCCGAACCACTCAAAGGCGAATACGAGTTCACAGTCAGAATAACCGGTGAGGACATAGAAATGAACTATGGCGAGGACAACACTAAGCTCTCGGTACTGAGCAAACCTGCGTCAGAACCCAGAGATCTAGAGGGGAAATACGAAGATGAGGAAGTGAGATTGGAATGGGACGAGCCCGAGCAAAAAAGAGGAAGCGAGATAATGCAGTATGATATCTACAGAGCTACAGCTCTCTATGGCTACCATTACATCGGAAACGTCAGCGGAGATCAAACGGAATTTGTGGATGAGTTCGGGCAGAAATCAGTTTATCAAGAAGGGATTCACCAGAGAGAAGTAAAAGAAGGGGATGTCCTATACTACAGAGTGGTTGCAATAAATGAAGATGATTACTATTATCAGTTTTATGAGGCGGGAAAAAGGAATTACTATTCTAGAAGTGAACGTATGTCGTCCAAAGAGATAGTTCACCTGCCATATGAAGAAACAGAGAGTAGTGATATGTCTTACAAGTGGATCATGGATTACTCTCGACTGATGTCGGAAGATAATTTTGAAGAAAGGCTAGGGATGGACTCCGTTGATATAAACGAAATGGAGGGTGGAGATCTTTTCCTGTACGACATAGAGAGATCAGATGAAGAAAACGACAAAACGATATTCGAATATGAAGGGGGTTTTTACTCTCAAGGAGAGGTCGACATGGTCGTGGAGGATGACAAAATTAATTCTGAATTGAAAATAAATGTGGATGAAAGTTGGGTCGACTTCTCAGGTAAGATATGGGCCGAATATATATCTGATACAGAGAACGAAGGATTTTCGATAACAAAACAGACCATCACTTCGGAAGGAAAAGTGGACGTCGAGCTTGACAATTCATTCGAGTTTGTTTTCGATGATAACAAAAGAAATGGAGATGTCTTTGAAGACCTTGACATGGAGTGGGAAATCGATCTCACTATAGATTATGAGGACGGTATCCCGTGGGTCGTTTCAGATGAAGATACCTCAGAAGGCCATGCAAATACTAAAATCGACTACACGGGTCATATTAATTCTGAAGCAAGATTTAACCGGCAAAGCGATCATCTCGATGAGGAAAAAATCACTGAGAACGAGACATCTAAAGAAATATCTGGAGGTGGTTTTCTAGGTGGTACGACCTCTGAAGGGCGTTCACGATCTTTCAGTCCTATAGTCGGTGCGAGTAGTGTAGGATTTACCTTGACCATGAACGAAACTCTAAACGAATCGATAGGAAATATAGAATCAGATCATGATCCGGTTTTATTCGCGTTTAACACCAATTGTGAAAGACATGTAGCCTCAGCAGAAGAACTTTATGAGTTCCAATACATTGATCCGATGACGCAACCCGGGATGGGTTCATTTTTAGGTATTGAACTTAAGAGATCACATCTGACTGATCAGGACAGATACCTACGTTCTAGGATACTAGAAATAGCCCAGGGTAGATTTCGGGAGATGGAAAATGTTACGGATCCACAAGAAACATATGAGAATCTGGTGGATAACGCAACCGATGAGATGCTGAAAAAAACAGTAGTTGAGAATCCTTGGGGGATACACCAGGACAACGGTATCCACAGGCGGGACTTCTTCACTTACGGTGGTATAGTTATCGAACCATTGGGTTATTTTGCCTCTGAGCCGTTAGGAGAAGATGAACTCGAAGACTATTATGATGACAGGGAAGCTTTCTTTGAAGAGCAGATCGCCGAAGATGATGACGAGGGACTGCTTTCAGGCTATACTCTGGTAATTCTCTCGATAAGCTTGTTGATGAGCGTATTAATCTACAAGAAAGTGAAAACGGAAGACCATTGACGTCTTCTACTTGAGAGTATTCATACATCGGTTTACCGCTGAATGAGTTGCGATGCTATTGAAAATTTGATGGTGGAGGCTACAACCTAAAATCAAAGATTTATAAGCGGACGCGTCAGAAATAAAAGATTTCTAACTCACCGCTTAAAATCAAAGATTTATAAGCGGACGCCAGTGAATTCCAACAAATTCACTTTGCCCGCTAATTTTCAGAG
>JAFDTP010000130.1 GCA_019594195.1 Thermoplasmata archaeon | reverse complement strand
CTACGAACTTTTCCAGGAAGCTCCTGAGTGCGAATCCAAGATCAAGATCATCGAAGAGATCTTTAAGGATTTGGAGAAAAATATAGGAGAAGAGGAGACGGAGTTCTTCGAAGACTCTTTGGAAGATTACAGAGAAGGCAATACTTCTTTTAACGTTCCATTATCGATATTGTATACTTGGGTTTTGAAGTACACAGAAGAAAACTTGAAGGATCAAAGTTTTTTCTCTCCCTATCCAAGAGATCTAGTCCGTCTGGAGGATGTCAGAACGTGCCTTTCGAGAGATTATTGGCATTTTTAGGAGAAAAATCTCCATCCTCTATTTTTCACCTATCTCACCATCGACAAAGCTTCCCAAACTACTTATACATCTCCTCTTTCCTCTTCACTCAAGGGTGAAAAATTATGGAAGAACCGATATGCCAGATAGAGATAAGTAAAGGCGACTCGATGTGGAAAGCAAAAGTTCAAAGCAACAAAGGAAGATATGTCGAATTCGAGCACGATGATATAGAATATCTACTAGAGATGGTCTACGACGATGTT
Source organism: Thermoplasmata archaeon (assembly GCA_019594195.1). The sequence continues at coordinate 3,597 of JAFDTP010000130.1, read as the reverse complement.
CAGATGGAGATAGACGATGATTACTGGTAGTATAAAAGCAAATTGATTGAAGTTCATCTCATTTTCACCATAATACACATTCCCCAGATGAAAACTTTTATTTAGTTCTGACACTGTAAAATCACACGAGTGTGACCATGTCAGATGCGATGATGATGTACTTACTTTATTTCGTTTACTATGTCCTGTTCCCTCTTGGCTTGATCGTTCCAGTCTTGATCATCTGGAGGAAGAAGGACTTCATAACAGGTATCAGCAAGTTTGGAAAGGGTAGAGAAGATCGTTCCTCCCCGATGTTGAGGAAGCACATGGGAGATATTAAAAAACTGCAGGTTTTCCTCGTTGTTTTCCTAATCATATTTTTACCCGTGATGAATTTCACATTCTCGAATCTATCTGATATCACCATGTCCCGTGAAAGGCGGTATTTTGGAGGTCTCGGTCAATCTAGAGTTTATGACCCGGTAAGAAGACAGATAGGTCCTTATCGTGATCCGGACGCGGTTCTAGAAGAGATGAGACAAAATCCGGACGACTGGTATCTAGAAGATATCGAAGAGGAGTTGGATTTCGATGAGATCACGAGGATACCCGGCGAGATGGCGGTCTATTTCTTGGATAAACGAGAGTCGAAACATATAGTGATAACTTACACCTATCTATCTCCGATACCTATCAGCAGAGTTTATGGATTTTGGGTTTACGATATGATCGAAGATGAGCGTGCTTCATTGGAAAAAGAAGAAACCGTGATCTATCCCATGAGCCCGGCCGATACCGATCCATTCTGATGTTTTAAGACGTAGTATATCTGCTCTCTAAAGGATCTTATAAGACAAAGCTATTCATCTCCGTCTGAATTGCGAGGAATTAAAGAGTTCTTTTGATGAAGAGAAAACTCCGTTTCCTCAGAAATGCGAAGGTATTCTAACTCGTGTTTATGTAAAAAGCGACAGGTTTAAATCTAATCAAGATTGCTCAAATTAAAAAACCATTTGAGAGGCCTTATCATGACCTTCGCAATAATAGGTACGCTTATTATTTTTGCTCTTACTTTTTACGGAGTCCTTAGTAGGCCGATACCAAGGACCATAGCCGCGATCACCGGAGCCATAAGCATGGTCCTTTTTGGACATGCTATGGGATTTTACGATCCAGCAGTAGCGATAGATTACATCGATTTCAATACAATAGGCCTTCTTTTGGGTATGATGATCTTGGTTGGTCTTCTAGGTGAGACAGGATTTTTTCAATATATAGCTATAAAGACTGCAAAATTCTCAAAGGGTAGTTATTACAGGCTCCTAGGTTTTTTCGTTCTCGTAACCGCGTTCACCTCAGCCTTCCTAGATAATGTAACTACCGTGCTTTTGATCGCGCCTATCACGATCACAATAGCTCAAGAACTAGAGATTGAACCTAAACCGTTTCTCATAGCGATCATAATATCGGCAAATATAGGCGGAGCTTCGACATTGATCGGTGAACCTCCCAATATCGTGATAGGTAGCGCAGCTAATATCAATTTCAACTCTTTCCTCCTGTATCTTGCTCCAATGGTGGTTATAGTTCTTTTTGTAGTTCTCTTGATCTACGAGTTGGTGTACAAGCACACTCTAACGGAAGACATGAGAAATTTCTCTAAGATAATAGAGATGGACGAAGATAGATGCATAACGGATAGAAAGTTGTACCATAAATCTCTGATCGCGCTATCTATAACACTCATACTTTTCACCGTCCATCATATCCTTCACCTCGAGCCATGGCTCGTTGCGATGACGGGGGCTAGTATACTTTTACTACTCCAGATACCCGATCTTGAAGAGGCTCTAAAGTACGTTCATTGGGCCACTATCCTTTTCTTTGCGAGCAAGTTCATCCTCATCGGAGGTTTGGACCAGGTCGGGGTAATCGATATGATTGGTTCTGGAATAACTTCCGCTGCAGGTGGAAGTATGATATTGGCTCTGTTCGTTGTACTGATGGGTTCAGGCTTGTTCACTATGGTGGTCGGTAATATCCCGGCGGTGATCACTTTGATCCCTGCGATACAAGTTTTCATATCTCAGTCTCAGATGTTCACAGGATATCCTATCAATCCGATATGGTGGGCCTTAGCTCTTGGAGTCGGGCTCGGCGCCAATGGAACTCTGGTTGGATCCCATGCAAATTTGGTCGTTTCTAGAGTTTCGATGAAGATGGGTCATACTCTTTCCTTCAAAGAATATTCGAAATTCGGCTTTCCGATAGCTATATTTTCCCTTCTACTTTCATTCGTTCTCTTAGTCGTTTTCTTCATCGTTTTGATGGGATAAGATATCTCGCTATATACCCCTCGAGTATATCAGAATCTATCAATATCAGAAAGGTCATGATGATAACTCCACCGAGGAGTACGCTTCCTACTATATCGGTTGGATAATGAAGACCTAAGACTATCCTAGATATCCCTATGATCGCGGTGATCATCACGATCCCTAAAAGGATGAATGGATCCTTTTTTTTCCCATCTGATTTTGAATAAAATAGATAGAAACCCAAGACCAAAACTAGGATGCGGATAGTATGACCACTCGGGTAACTGTAAATACTCGGATCACTGTAAAATTGTAGCAGATGAGGGGTGCTCAAACCAACTTCTGGTCTAGGCCTCCTGATCATATATTTGACTAGTAGAGTCAGAATGAACGAAGATGCCATCATGAGTCCATAATAGATAGAGAATGAACTCTCATCAGATCTATAAAATGAATACATCCCGAGTGCAGTCAACGGTAAAATTATGATCACGTTACCTAAATGAGTCCCGTGTATCATAAATTCATGTAAATGACCTCTAGTGTTTTTCACTAATATAAAGACTAGCTTGTCATCGATATTTGAAAAGATATCTAAAACGATCAGTAAAGTTAGAGATATAAAAGCCAAGATTAGTCCTAACAAAATATGTTTATATTCCGCTTCTATCTTCATCAACTAAACACATCTTCTATCTTCTAAAAACTCTTGGGGTGCTTTTGATCGCTCTCACACTACTTTTTCAAATCCAAATCATCGCTTCGATCTATCCTTCATTCTTCTTCAAAAATCCCTTCTACTACCTGACCGTAAAGATTCATGACCTCATCCGCTCTTTTCACCCAGTAATCCCTTCCATCTGTCGTGGAGACCCTTTTCTTTATAGGGACATGCGATTCGACCATATCTATGGTCATGGCCAAAGCTTTCAGACCTATTTCCCTATCTGGTGCGCTTATAAGCACCGCTTTGATTGTATCTCCGGGTTCGAAGTGACCGATGCGGTGTATCAAAACAATAGTATTTATTTCAAATTCCTTCTGTATCATGTCTTTTACCTTATGCATGCTGTTCCTTTTTGGACTCCCGTAGGATTCTATCTCGATCGACTCTACCTCAGCTCCTTTCCTCTCTTGCTCCGCACGCTCGGTATAGCTTACCAAAGAGTCGGTATCGTCATAGACCATCTTTCCCTTGAACTCTTGAAGATCGATATCCTCTTTTCCCAGTATTACTTTGTTGTTCATCTTATGACCCTAAAGTTTGTACGGTTATTTTAATCTGATGACGGATTAT
>JAFDTP010000012.1 GCA_019594195.1 Thermoplasmata archaeon | reverse complement strand
GCGTCACTCGCAAGAGGATTGTTAACGCCTCTGAGAGTGTTTAGGGAGCTTTGCTTCCTATCGTCACTCGCATTATGAGCGTATGTGAGTAATCGTGTTAGTGGAAAGTTTTTTCCGCGTCACTCGCAAGAGGATTGTTAATGCTTCTGAGAGTGTTTAGGATCGCCAATTCTTATAATCGGCGTGAACAGGAATTTTCTCCCTGTTGAGCTTTGTCCTCCTATCGCCGCTCGCTAGTAGACGAAACTTGATTTTGATCTCACAAAAAGGAACAGAAGTCCCCTAAGCTTTTTTTAAGGAAATGGCTTTTCCGATCACTATATCTTATAGTAGATCATCGAAGTTTAAGGTCTTGGCTCCCCTCTTCAAAGCTTATAATCGGACAAGGATATCGATCCTGCTCGATCTATATGTGATGATAAGGAAAGCCTTTTTCAGTCATTTTGTCAATCGCCTTCCTCTATATTCAATACTTCTACCTCGAAATATAGAGTCCGTCCGACTACTTCGTCATTGAAATCTAATATTATATCTTCACCAGGTATCACTATGCCCTGTCCTTCTGGATCTTGTCCCATAGCATTTTTGATCTCTGGAACTTCTGCGAACCTCTCATCACGTTCGGAAAGGTGCTCACTGTGAACCACAGAAGGTCTCTTTACTGTATTTTCCACTTCGATTTCTCCTGTTCCTCCATCGGCGGTGGAGTCTATAGATTTGATCTCCGTTAGAAGTCCTTCTTCACTGTATGAGTTATAAATTTCCCCGACCTCTGGTTCATGTCTTAATGTTACCGTCTCGAAACCTACGGAAACTACCGTCTTCTCCCAGCCCCAAAAGCGATCCTCGACTATCATGTTTTTAGAGGGTTCATCATACTTTTCCATGAATTCCTCTCCATCCATCTTTTCATATACAGGGAGTGTTTCGGTCCTAGGTATTTCGTATCTCAACTCTTCACTAGCGTGTCCGTAACCTTTTTCAGGAGGGACAGAAAATCTCTTAGATTCTCCCTCTCTCATGCCTTCGATGTTCTCGTTCCAACCTTCTATAACATCTTCTCCCAGGGTGAACTGGAATGGATCACCTCTTTCTCTCTCATCGAATGTGAGTGTGTATTGAGGTGATCTAATCCCAGGGATATCATCATAAGAGGTATCGAATATCCTTAGACCATCGTAAACATCTGGATTTCTAAGTCTACCTACATAGTGGATCTCTACAGAATCCCCACTTTCGGCTCTTATTCTTTCATCTGTATCTTCTCTGAAATACAGCTCTCTTGCGGTCAACACGCCACCTGTTGAGAGACCGACAACGATTATGACTATGACAAGTATCGACGTCCATTTCTTCATATGCAATCAGAGAAAGAAAATACGAAGGGATAATAAATGTTATGGATGGTATCAACGGTTAATCTTAAATAATGAACTCCCCTAAAAATAGCGGTAAATCATGGATTCGGTTGTCATAGTCGGTACTCAATGGGGTGATGAAGGCAAAGGTAAGATAACAGATTATTACGCTGAAAGGTCTGATCTAGTCGTTCGTTTTCAGGGTGGTAATAATGCCGGTCATACCATTGAGGTTGGTGAGGAAAAATTCAAACTTCATCTTCTACCTTCAGGGATACTACGTGAGGATAAGAGGGCTTTAATAGGTAACGGCGTAGTCGTCGATCCTAAAGTCTTATTAGATGAAATAGAAGAACTGCAGAGCAGAGGTATCGATACCTCAAACCTTGTCGTTTCGGACAGGGCATCGGTCATAATGCCATACCATAGGGCTATGGACGAGCTGGAGGAGAACCTGAAGGGTGATCTTAAGGCTGGCACAACGAAAAAAGGCATCGGCCCTTGTTATTCTGACAAGGTAGCTCGTTTTGGTATAAGGGTCATAGATCTGTTCAATCCTGACTCGTTGAAAAGCAAATTAGAGACTATAGTGCCGATGAAAAACAAGATATTCCAAGCTTTGGGCGATGAGAGAGTTTGGAATGTTGAGGACATCTACAACGAATATCTTGGATATGCTGAAAAACTTGAAAAGTATGTAGATGATGTTTCCGTAATCCTCGATAGAGCTATCAATGAAGATAAAGATATACTCTTCGAAGGTGCCCAGGGAACTCACCTAGATATAGACCACGGAGTCTATCCTTACACAACTTCATCTAACACTACCGCAGGTGGTGCTTCTGTTGGGAGTGGGATAGGTCCCAAAAATATAGATTCTGTGATAGGTATAGTAAAAGCATATACGTCCCGTGTTGGTACCGGTCCATTCCCTAGTGAGTTGGAAGGAGAGATCGGCGATTACATCAGAGAGAAAGGTGATGAGTATGGAACTACTACTGGAAGACCTCGAAGGGTCGGATGGTTGGATCTAGTGATGTTGGAGCATTCCAAAAGGATCAATTCTCTCACCGAATTGGCTATAACCAACTTAGATGTATTGGCAGGTCTAGACGAGATAAAGATATGTACCAGTTATAGACATGGAGACGAAGAGATAAATACGTTCCCAGCAGATATCGAGAGTATCTATGAACATGAACCTAATTATAAAACCTTCGAAGGTTGGGATGACCAAAATTGGGACAAGATAGCAGATGAGGGCTTCAGCGCTCTTCCTGAAGAAGTCGTTAGATATCTAGATTATATAGAGGGATCGTTGCAGGTGCAGATAACGCATGCATCTGTGGGGCCAAAAAGAGATCAGACCATCAAGCGATGATCCTTGACGTAGATAAGCATATAATTTTTTCCTTCAGGATTGCTCGGGAGTTGCGAGTTTGTTCTGTTCCCCTTCGACCTTCTTTCTAGATTCTTTTCTCATCTCTCCAAAGTACTCTCTTATGTCTTCTCTGACTTTAGTAGGATAGTCCTCGGTAAGACATGCTAGACATAATTCATCTTTATCTTTAGCTAACCCATTTACTAAACCATCTATGCTCTGGTAGGTGAGCGAGTCGGCTCCTATCTCTTCTCTTATTTCCTCCACCGTATCAGTTGATGCTTTCAATTCTTCTTTTGTAGGTATATCTATGCCATAGTAGCAAGGTGATATTATAGGTGGACATCCAACGAGGAAATGGACTTCTTCTGCTCCACAGCTCTTCATAAGCTCCGTGAGTTTTTTTGATGTTGTGCCTCTTACTATACTGTCGTCGACAAGTCCAATTTTCTTTCCTTTTATCTCTTCTATTATCGGATTCAATTTTATTTTGACTGCGGTCTCTCTAGAGGTCTCGTCGGGCATTATAAAGGTCCTTCCAACGTATCTGTTCCTCATCAACCCTTCTCTATATGGTTTGTCAAGTTCTTCAGCCAAGGCTAGAGCGTAAGTACGTGCGGTATCTGGAACCGGTATAATGACATCTAGGTCGTGATCGTTTTTTTTCCACTCTTTAGCCAATTCTCGCCCCAATCTGAAACGAGACTCGTAAACGTTTATTCTCTCTATAGTGGAATCAGTTCTAGCAAAATAGACCCATTCAAACATGCAGTGCTTGGGTAAAACGTTTTTTATCTGTCTAGATTGATATGACTTATCGTCTTTTATCAGTAGCGCCTCACCCGGCATCACGTCTCTCAGGACCTTATAACCCAAGATGTCTAAAACAGTATTTTCAGATGCTGCTGCGATGCTTGTTCCATCGAGGGTCCTTTTTTTACCGAAAACGAATGGCCTTATACCTCTCGGGTCTCTAAATATGAACATCCCTATGTCGGGTATTAAAGCTATCACAGAATAACTCCCGTTCAGACTGTCCATGGTCCTTTCTGCCGCATAAAAAAGGGCATCCTCATCTACCTCATCTTCTTTTTTTAACTCTTCTGCAAACACATTGAGTATGAGTTCTAGATCACATTCAGACTCCATCTCAAGATCGTATTTTTCTTTCATCTCTCTGTAATTCACTATATTACCGTTGTGGACCATCCCAATCTCAATAGGTTCTTCGACTTTGAATGGTTGGGCATCACGCTCCACGTTCGATCCGATCGTAGGATACCTAACGTGTCCTATCCCCCATTTTCCTTTGAGAGAATCTAATGTCTGTTTATCGAACACTTCATCGACCAGACCGCCATCTTTCTTCAGATTACTCTCGTCGCCGTCAGTTACATACATCCCTGCTCCGTCTTGCCCTCTATGCTGTATAGCGAAGAGACCGTTGTATAGTTCAGAAGATGCCTTGCCCGTACCTAAAACACCGACTATCCCGCACATAACCATCAACTTTTAATTTTATCTAATATAGACGTTTCATGAAATGAAGGGTTTTTAAATGTATCGTTTGATACTGAGACTCCACTCAAATTTGACAGACCTCTATAAAATTTTCAAATATTTTGTAACCGTGTTCCGTGTGGTCTACTTCTGGATGGAACTGAAGACCGTAAAATCTTTTTTCCCTATGTTTAAAAGCCTGGATAGGACAGTTTTCTGAAGAAGCTAGAAGTATTAGCTCTTCTCCCAGTTCCTTTATCTCGTCATTGTGCGATTCCCACACTGTGAATTTTTTTGGTACCTCTTCGAAAAGATCATCTTCCTCTAAAACTTCAAGTTCTGCTTTTCCGTACTCAGGAGAGTCCGCACTTCCAGTTTTTCCTCCAAAATGTCTTGCCATGAACTGGGCACCTACACAGATCCCCAAGATCGGAAAATCGGCTTTATCTAGGTAATCTGAAGTCTTTCCCAGTTCCATATCAGTATCACTTATCCTAGGCGATCCGCCTGAGAGGACTAGTCCGTCAACGTTCAATTCTTCAAAAGGAGTATCGTTAGAAACTATCTCTGAGTCCACATCCAATTCCTTCAGACTTTTCCATTCTCTATGGGTCCATTGACCACCGTTATCGACGACGTCGATCTTCATCTTTTCAGTTCTCCTTTTCTTCTATCGTTTTTTCAACGAATCGAAGAAATACTGGTTCGGGTTTCATAGGCCTTGATAAGAATTCCGGATGGAACTGAGTACCGATGAAGAAAGGATGGTCTTCTAATTCTAGTATCTCCATCCTTTTACCGTTCGGGGTATGGGCACTGAAGCAGAGTCCTTCTGATTCTAAATCCTCCTTATATTCGAGATTTACCTCGTATCTATGACGGTGCCTTTCTGTGATCTCTTTTTTCTTGTAGATATCATGAGCAATGGTGTCCTCTTTAACCATTATTTTCTCGGCTCCTAATCGCATGGTGCCTCCCATCTTATCTATCCCTCTCTGCATGGGAAGAAGATCTATTACGGGATGAGATGTTTTTTCATCGAACTCGTAACTATGCGCATCGTCATATCCCACAACATTACGAGCGAATTCTACAACCGAGAGTTGAAATCCCAAACATATAGAGAGTATCGGTACTTCATTAACTCTAGCGTAATTTATAGCATTGATCTTCCCTTCTATACCTCTATCCCCAAATCCTCCAGGTATCAATATACCGTCAACTTCACCCAATAGGTCTTCAACTGCATTTTCATCTTCTAGATCTTCAGACTCCACATAGTCTATCTCTATCTTCGTTCCGGTTTCGGCTCTACAGTGATTCAATGCCTGCTCGTGACTGACATAAGCATCCTCCAGGTCTGTATATTTTCCAACCAGTGCTATGTTGATCTCTGAATCAGGATTTTCGTAGTTATCCAAAAACTTTTTCCATTCCTCCATCTTTGGTCTTGGCTGTTTTTCGTCACTTGCACTTTCAGTATCAGTTCTTAATCCAAGTCTCTCGGTGACGCTGTCTGTCAATCCTTCATCGTCTAATATCAGTGGGACTCGGTATATATTGTTGGCATTTGGTGAGGATATGACGGCATCTTGAGGTACATCACAGAATAGAGAAATCTTTTTCTTCGTCGATTCTTCCAGTCTTTCCTCTGAACGTCCAACGATTATATCCGGTTCGATGCCGATCTCTCTTAGGGCCTTTACAGAATGCTGGGTAGGTTTTGTTTTCTGCTCTCCGACCACATCCAAAACTGGTATCAAAGTAGTGTGTATGAAGATGGAATTATCGTTGTCTTCTCCTACGTCCATATGGAGCTGTCTCACAGCCTCCAAAAAAGGCATGCTTTCTATGTCGCCGACCGTACCACCGAGTTCTATAAGGACTATATCGACTTCAGTTTCATCTGCGACATCCCATATCCTCCTGTTTATCTCGTCGGTTATATGAGGTATTATCTGTACGGTCTTACCTAGATATTCCCCTGACCTCTCCTTCTCTATAACGCTCCTGTAAACTTTACCGGTGGTTATGTTGTCTTTCCCGCAGAGGTTCACATCTAAAAAACGCTCGTAGTTCCCTAGGTCAAGATCGGCTTCTGTCCCGTCGTCGAGCACAAATACCTCGCCGTGCTCGAATGGGTTCATGGTCCCTGCATCACAATTCAGATATGGGTCGATCTTTATAGCTGTCACTGAAAATCCTTTAGCTTTCAACAACTTTCCGAGAGAAGAAGTCACGACGCCTTTCCCTAAACCAGACATGACTCCGCCCGTGACGATTATGAATTTAGTCATCGTTACACGGGAAAACAGAAAGGAAGTGCTTGATTTTAAACTTTTGGATTATAGGAGCTTCATATATTTATATGGCACTGACGATCATCTTTTAGACACTTTTACTCCACCCTCTATAGTTTTTTTAAATATCCGATATGATCATCTAAGAGTGTGGTACTATGGGTAAGAGTGTTCCCACATTTCGAAGAGAACTAGATAGGATAGAATCAGAATGGAAAAAATTTAGAAAAGCACTCCGCTCCGACGAAAGAGAGAGTTTTGATGAGCTTTTCATGAAGGCGAAAAAACACGCTTCTGCCGCACAATATCAGGCAAACCCAGATCCTATGGAATCCGTTCTCCTGTCGATGATATTAGAACAGCAGATGGAGATAGACAGACTTAAAAGAAAGATAGGTGACGAAAGTCGGATGGTGGAGGAAAAAGTGTTAGAAGAAGACTAAACGAAGCGATCCCTCTATTATTTTTTGTTTAAATTCAAAAAATATATATGTTAAAGATTGATATGAAATACTTAGATAAAGGTGTGAAAGATGGATCTAGGAAGCACTATAAGATATCTTAACGTTAGAGTCATTGATCTTTTAGCAGCTGCAGTGATACTTGTCGTTGGATTTTTCCTGGTGAAGGTGGTGGTCCATTATTTTAAAAAGAGCATGAAAAAGACCAAATTGCCGTCGCTGATAATCGAATTCCTAGGTCGGTTCATGAGCGCAATATTTTACATCGTGGTTCTTCTAGTGGTTTTATCTACATTGGGTTTGGACGTAGGATCTGCAGTACTTGGCTTATCAGCTGTATTGGGTCTGGTCCTCGGTTTTGGTCTCCAAGACACGATGAACAATATTTTTTCAGGCATATGGATCGCTGCTCTCAGACCGCTAGATATGGATGAAAGAGTCGAAGTACAGGGTCAGGAAGGGATAGTAACTTCCGTAGGTTTGATGGCGACCGAACTTCTCAAGCCGGATAACACTAAGATCACGGTACCTAACAAACTGATATGGGACCAGCCGATCATCAATTACTCTAGGATGCCTGAAAGGAGGATAGATGTTCCGGTAGGTATAAGTTATGATGGAGATGTAGACAAAGCGGTAAAGGTTGCATTAGAGTTCTTGAAAAACCACGAAGAAGTCTTGGATGAACCTGAACCACAGGTATCGGTCACAGACTTAGGAGACTCTTCAGTTAATCTTATGCTTAAAGGATGGACGGATAAAGAAAAATACTGGAGAGTTAGATTCAACCTGACAGAAGGTATATTCAAAGCATATACGGAATCTGATATAGAGATACCCTATCCGCAGAGAGATATACATGTAGATGGGGAGATGGTCTCCATAGAGGAATAGTCCAACTGCAAAACCCTTTTATTTATTAATCATCATTCCACTATCGAACCGCGCAGCTTTATCTCATCACCTATGGGTTTTCCCGATATCACTATCATCTTTGAACTTTTATCACACCTTATAGAAAATCTCCTGCCTTTAGATGGGAAATAAGCCTTTCCTTCAGGAACATCCACGATCGAATCTCCTTTATTATCTATAGATATCTCACCCTCATAAACGTAAAGAAAACCCTGGTATTCTTCTGGAAACTCTACTGAGTTAAAGCATGCTTCTTCCAATATAATGTCTTGAAAGAGTACTGGGTTGTTCGTGTTCACAGGAGAATCTTTACCTATGATAGTTTTTATCTTACTTTTTCCATCATGTTTTACAGGTATATCATCTGCCTCGACCCTTTGATAGCTGGGCTCAGAATCTTTGAGATCGTGGGGAAGGTTGATCCAAAGTTGGAAACCGTGACTTTGCTTATCACCTACTGGCATCTCGGAATGTTTTATACCGCCACCAGCAGAAAATTTCTGTACACCACCGGTATCTACCGAAGCTTTATTACCTAGATCATCTTCGTGTCTAAATCCACCCTCGATCATGTAAGTTACGGCCTCGAAACCGGCATGTCTATGTCTGGGAAAACCAGCCTCAGGATCGACAAAAAACTCATCAAGAAGAACGAAAGGGTCGTAGTGATCCAACTCCGATGAGGGAAATAATCTTTTTACTTTTGCACCGGAACCTTCACTTTTGATATCTGGTTTTACCAATCTACCCTTCAACATTTCACCACTAAACAGTATATGGTAAAATCATATATAAAATTGAGGGGCTAGCCCCGTCGATAACGGAACATCAAATTATATAAATAACCCCGTTCTCCTTGGAACAATTAGGAGAATAATAGACGATGGATAATGAGATACAACAATTCGATGATATGTCTTTGAAAGAAGAGACATTATCAGCTTTGGATGAGATCGACTTTGACAGTCCTACAGAAGTTCAGAAAAATTCGATCAGACCTGCGATCGATGGAAACGATATAATCGTACAGGCCAGAACCGGGTCTGGAAAGACCCATTCTTTTCTGATCCCTATATTTGAGAAGATAAGAGGGGATAGAGGAGTGGAAGCTATAGTACTGACCCCTACAAGGGAGTTAGCTCAACAAGTTGAAAGAGAGGCTAAAAAGATAGGTAAGCATCACGACGTAAATACGCTTGCCATATATGGTGGATCTAGTATAAATTATCAGATCGATCATTTGCCGGGAACTTCATTTGTGGCGGGTACTCCCGGTAGAGTTATGGACCTCATGAGAAGGGGAGAACTTGTATTAGATGATATCGACTTTTTTGTTTTAGATGAGGCTGATCGTATGCTTGATATGGGGTTCCTAGAAGACATAGAATGGATAATATCTAGGACCTCAGAAGAAAAGCAGATAATGCTTTACTCCGCTACCATGCCTGACGAGATCGTGAAGTTGGCAAACGATTACATGGAAGATCCTATAGAACTCAAACTCAGCGAAGACGAGATCTCAGCAAAAGGTGTCGAGCAGTATTACGTTTCGGTAGGTAGAAAAAATAAACTTTCAGTGTTATCCTCACTTTTGGATAACGAACCTGGAAAATACCTCATCTTCTGTAATACTAGAAAATACACTCAGATACTTTCTGATAGATTGAACCAGCATGGTTATAAATCACACCCGATGCACGGAGACATGAGCCAGTCAGCTAGGACTAGAACTATGGATAAATTCAAGGGTGGGGATATCGACATCTTGGTCTCCACAGACGTAGCCTCTAGAGGTATAGATGTTGAAAATATCACTCACGTCGTAAATTACGACATACCCAAGTACGAAAAAGACTACGTGCACAGGATAGGAAGAACGGGAAGACTCGGAAAAGAAGGAAAAGCAGTCACTTTAGTCACTAGGGATGAGATGGAATTCCTTGACAGGATCGAAGATTTCATCGAGGACGAACTAGAACATCTTGACTTAGGATCAGATGGTAAAGTAGACCATAAGATCGATTACGATCACCATTCCGACGTTTACGGGATGGTGACTTTCAAGTTTGAGGTGGATGAAAAAGCGAGTAGATGGAAAGTCGGCAAGGAGGTCCAAAAACACGGCATCAAACACGATGAGATCGAAGTGAAAAACCTGAACGGTAAGACCGGTGAGATCGAGATCGTACGATCAAAGGCTGACAGGATACACGATATAGATTATTTTGAAGACGTAGAACTGGTGGAAAGAGACCCTAGAGGAAGGTAGTTATCTCCATACATCAAAATTTTTCATTTTATGGTGAGATTAACAGCCCCACAGTCTTCGCAGCGCTCCAATTTTAATTCTTCATAATCAAAGGGCTTTTCGAGCATCTCCTCTTTATCTAAAAGAGGATTAAGTACAGTTATGATCTCTTCATGAGTCTCGCTCTCACCCCATGAAAACTGGAGCAATTTCATCGGTTCATCGCAATCGTCACAAGAAGAACCAGTACTGACATGTGTGAGATATTCAACTAAAGCTTCATCAGACATGGATGCATATAGTCCTGCAGATATATTAAATTATAGTTGAAGTTGGACCTTTTTTAAACTAAAGTTCCAAAATCCACATCACGAGCTCTTTGACGGAAATGAGAGGAGGATGATAATCCTCCACAACTAAAAAAAAGATACTAAAAAGTACAAGATGTCGTTTCTTTTACTATAATCAGTTTATAGGTAAGTCTATCGGCTATTCAAAAAATGTAAATCTATTGAATGTGATTCAACATCATGGGAAGAGAGAGAGTGCTGATTCTTGGAGGTGGTTTTTGTGGTTCTATACTCTCAAAAAAATTGGATCAAAAAGAAGACATCGAGACGATATTGATCGACGAGAATGGTTATTTTGAGTATTATCCCTCCCTTCCCAAGATCCTAACCGATCTTGATCATATATCTAATATCCAGCTGAAGCTTGATTCTTTTTTACGCGATACGGATGTGATAGAACAAGAAGTAAAAGAGATAACTCCGGACCATGTAAAGACCACTGAAGACAGATTTGATTTCGATTATCTAGTTATATGTCTCGGTGCTGATTATCCAGTGCCCTTAGAAAATGATGAAGATGTATTCACTTTGAACGATGTAGAGAACTCATATAAGCTCGGAAGAAAGATCCAAAGATCAGAGAGCATTTTAGTCGTAGGTGGAGGTTTGATCGGCATCGAGGCGGCATCCGAATTGGCAGTTAATACTGATAAAGAGATAAATCTGGTCCATCCACATGAGAGACTTATAGAGAGGAATCCTGAGTCCGCATCAAGATATGCTGAGAGATTTTTGATCGAAAGGGACGTGAGATTGATTTTTAGTGACAGATTGGTTGAAAATAAAGATGGATTTCACACTGAAAATGGTGAGAATATACTTGCAGATACAGCTATCTGGTGCGGTGGACTAGGATTTGGTAGATCACTTTATAAGGGTTTTGAAGAGAATGTTTTTTTTAAAAATGGAAGTTTGAAGGTCGACGAATATCTTAGATTGAAAGGATATGATAGGATCTTCGTCGGTGGTGATATCACCTCACTCCAGGAAGAAAAAACGGGACACAATGCCGACAGACACGCAAGTCTGATATATAGAAATATTTTGAAGCATAGAAATGGCGAAGAGCTATCCAGCTATCGTAAAAGTGAATCTCCGCTGGTTATAAGCTTAGGCAGAAAAAACGGTATATTGACTCACCGGTCTTCTTCTATCGTCGGCCCGTTCCCAGCCTTTTTAAAATATACGCTTGAGAAGGCAGGTATTGAAAGACTTCGTTTCTAGATTAGAAACTCCAGTATGAAACTAGCCATGAGAAAAGTCGAAAATAGGAAGAAGAGTAGGAAGTTCAACTTAGAGGCCTTTTTGATCCATTTTCTTTTGTCTAATGCTCTCTGAAGGTCTCTGTATACGAGAGGAAGGAGTATGACATGAGGGATCAAAGCTATCCATAATAAAGAGACCGGTCCTAACAGGTAAGCGACTGATGCTACGTTAAAAAGGGCTAAAAGATGTATCAACAGATGACAATAGATGCTTTTTTTCAGTCCTAACCTGGCGACTAGACCTCTTTTTCCTGCGACTATATCCCCGGGCATATCGACCATCTCCCCCATCCAAACTATGAAAAGAGTACTCAAACCGGTTATAGGCATTATTGAGATCATGTATGGATGTATCAGTATACCCTGTCCAACGGCCCCTAACATAACTGCTAAAGGACCAAAACCGATCCAGACAACTATCTCGCCCAACCCCCGATAAGCAAATTTCACCGGCTTTGCAGTGTAGTACTTACTGAAAAAAACAGAAACAGCGTAGATCCCTATTATAACGGGCCAAATTTCTGTTCTTGATATATATAGTAAACCCAAAACAGATATAAAACCTACTATTATACCACCTCTAGCTAGATGGAACATATCTTTTTCCATATCAGGATGTTCGATCAGGATACCTGATCCTCCGCTGAATTCATTTTTAGAGGATACAAGGGTGTCGGAACCTTGCTTGGTGTCGTATATATCATTATAAACGTTGGTTGTCACATGAAGACCAAAACCCATCATCCAAGCAAATGACAATCCGATCAAGTCCACCTCTCCCTTTATATGAACAGAAAGAGAAGTGCTTATAGTAAGAGGAACCAATATCGCGAATAAGAATGGAGCTCTCGCCATCTCTAATATCCCTGGCTTTTTATCTGACATATTTATTTTTACTAGACGGTACTTTTATTCAAGGTATTGATGAGGATATTATAATAATCTTTTTCTGTCTGAAATATCGGCGATTATCGTCATAAGATCCGACCCAAGTTAGAATTATGATATATAAAGTTAATCAATTATTTTTATATATTAATAGCTTATTTTCTGAATCGCGAGGACTTAAAAATGGAAAAAAAGGTCATTGTAGGCCTATTGAGCCTTAGTGTGGCGATACTGTTGATCCTCGGAGCGGTTTTTGGTGTCTTTTTTCAAGAACCGATGCTGAATGAGAATGTATTAGAGGATTCCGAGTACAAGCTAATCGAAAAATCTGAAGATATGTCTCTGAACGAGCTCGACTTAGAAGTTGTAGAAGACTACGGTAATCATCTACTTGTCGAGTCTAGCTCGGGAGGAAACCAGTTGGCAGCAACCAACGAAATAACTGTATTAGATGATGAACTTAACAAAGTGCATCTTAGGAGAGAAACGATCGATACCAATAGTGAAGGTTCTTTACAAACCGTAAGTGAATCTGAGGATGGTCATTATCTTGTTCAGACCATCGGACCGATAATAAGTGAATGGCGTGAGAACTTGGAAGAGAAAGGAGAGATAATCGAATACATACCAGAGAACACCTATCTTATGGAGATCAACGGAGACGGATTGGAGGAGATAAAAGAAAAAGAATTTGTTCAATGGACCGGCGAATATAAAGAGGAATACAAAATAGCTCCTGAACTAGATCAGGCTGAAGGGGAACTTGTTCTATCCTTGATAACCCATGATTCAGCAGGACAACTCATTCCAGAGCTTGAACAATTTGGGACGATTCTTGACCATGGATCTGATAGAGTTAGGATAGCAGCTGAGTCCTCTTCCATACCGGAAATAGCTGAAATCGAGAGTATCGGATGGATCGAAGAGGAAAATGAAATAGAGCTGTTGAACCACGATGCACAGTGGAGCGTTCAGTCAGGAGAATCTGAAGTTCGATCTATATGGGACGATGGATTGACCGGAGAAGGTCAGATCGTCGGTTTTGCAGATACGGGGCTTGATTACAGCCATAATCAATTTAGAGATCCTGATAACCATGATGATTTCGGATCGACTCATAGAAAGATAGAAACTTATGAAGCTTATGCAGATGATTTCGATGGCCACGGTCATGGCACACATGTTGCGGGAAGCATAGCAGGAAATGACGAAATAGATAGTGATCCACAACCTCATGACGGTATTGCTAAAAATGCTAGATTGTCGGTTTATGATATAGGGACTCCTGATGGATCACTCGATGTTCCATCTGATCTTTCACTGGTCTACGATGCCGCTTATGAAGACGGCGGTAGATTACACTCCAACAGCTGGGGAGCTCCTGATAGTTCTTACACAGATAACGCTCAACAAACCGATGAATACATGTGGCATAATGACGATATGTTGATCTTGTATGCCGCGGCGAACGATGGACCAGATGCAAACACCGTTGGTAGTCCTGGAACAGCTAAAAACATACTGACCATAGGTGCTTCTGGAGTCGGTGAAAGAGAAGTTTCGCAGAACGATATGGCAAGTTTCAGCTCGAGAGGTCCTACCGACGATGGTAGACTTAAACCTGAAGTGGTTGCTCCAGGTGCCGGAGGTTCCGGCTGGGGTGGAGACGATGATATCATATCAGCTGAAGCTAGCAGTGATGCTTCCAGTCCGACAAACAGCTATACAGACATGCAGGGTACCAGTATGGCCTGTCCTGTTGCGGCAGGATCGACTGCACTGGTTAGAGAATATTTCGAGGACGGTCATTATCCGGGAGATGATATAGCAGAACCGTCTGCGGCACTGCTCAAAGCTGTCATCGTCAACAGTGCTGAGGAGATAACTGGAGACGGAGCTTATGAAAACTCGGATGAATTCCCGAACAACGACCAAGGATTCGGTAGGATAACCCTTGAAAATGCTCTTGAATTTGAAGGCGACGATAGAAATCTAGAAGTCTACGATGAAGAAACAGGATTGGATACCGGTGAAGCCGATACCTACACGGTAAATGTAGAAGACACCTCTGAACCATTCGAAGCTACCATGGCTTATACTGATCATCCCGGCTCTACAACGGCTAGCACAGCTCTCGTGAATGACTTGAATCTTAGAGTAACTGCTCCTGACGGTTCTGAGTACAAAGGTAACGTTTTCGAAGGAGCTAATCCGGGTCAGTCCACGACCGGCGGTGAATTCGATGATCTCAATCCTCTTGAGAACGTACTAAGGTTGGATCCGCAGCAAGGAGAGTATGAGATAGAAGTGATAGCTGAAAATGTACCCGAAGGTCCACAGCCATATGCTCTTGCTGTAACAGGTGGATTAGATGATGAACCGGTACCCGATGAACTCGAAGCAGATTTCACTTACGAGCAGATAGAACCTGTTGAAGAATATACTATAGATTTTACCGACCAATCTTCACCCGGTGAATATGATATAACAGATTGGTCCTGGGATTTCGGTGACGATGCTACAAGCACGGAAGAGAATCCTGTTCATTCCTATTCTCAAGCTGGAGATTATGATGTCACATTGACTGTGACTGATGCATCTGGAGATCAAGATACAGAAGTCAAAAACGTTCAAGTCGAAGAACCTGCCTACTGTGAAGTAAATGGTGGGGATACGAGCTATGATGAGTACATAACCAACGTACAGTTCAACGGAATAGACAGAGACTCTGGAGATGATGGAGGTTATGCCGATCATACCGACAGTGTTTCCGATCCTGTCGAACCTGGAGAGAGTTATGAACTTTCTGTAACTCTGAGTACCGGTGGATATTCTAATCATGCTACCGTAGTGATAGATTGGTCTCAGGACTATGATCTAAGCAATGAAGAAGTGATAGAGATAGGAAATGGTGACGATGATCCACTCACATTGACAACCGACATAACAGTACCAGAAGATGCGGAAGAAGGAGAGACAAGGATGAGAGTGATGCAGGAATACGATGAGTATCACTATGAACCATGTGAGGATCAGAGTTATGGTGAGACAGAAGATTACACTGTTGCTATAGAGGACGACCCAGGGACACCGGACGGACCTGATGCAGTCTTCAGCTATGAACCGTCAACTCCGGAAACAGAAGAGACAGTTCAGTTCACTGATGAATCGGTATCAGGTGACGGAGAAATAGAAGGATGGTCATGGGAATTCGGAGATGGTGTAACAAGCACTGAACAGGATCCGACCCATGCTTATTCAGAAGAAGGAACTTATACAGTAGAATTGACAGTTACAGATGATAATGACCTCTCTGATACAGCTACAGATACGATAACGGTTGAAGAACAAACTTTTGAACCGCCTACCGCTGATTTCAGCTTTGATCCTGTAGAGCCGGAACCAGAAGAGACAGTTCAGTTCACTGATGAATCGGTATCAGGTGACGGAGAAATAGAAGGATGGTCATGGGAATTCGGAGATGGTGCAACAAGCACTGAACAGGATCCGACCCATGCTTATTCAGAAGAAGGAACTTATACAGTAGAATTGACAGTTACAGACGATAACGACCTCTCTGATACAGCTACAGATACGATTATGGTTGAGGATGTATCTGGAGAATACTGTGAAGTGAACGGTGGAGACACAAGTTACGGAGAATATATCACGAACGTACAGTTCAACGGAATTGATAGGAGTTCTAACGATGATGGAGGTTACGCAGATCATACCGACAGTGTATCTGATCCTGTAGAGGCAGGAGAAAGTTACGAGTTATCGGTAACCGCCAGCACTGGTGGATACACCAATGGATTGACTGTTGTGATAGATTGGTCTCAGGACTATGATCTAAGCAATGAAGAAGTGATAGAGATTGGAAGCGGTGACGCTGACCCATTGACCGTGACAACAACGATAACAGTACCAGAAGATGCTGAAGAAGGCGAAACAAGGATGAGAGTGATGCAGGAGTATGATGACTTCCATACTGACCCATGTGAAGATCAGAGCTATGGAGAAACAGAGGATTACACTGTGGCTATAGGAGAAGATGATGACGATGATGAGCCAGGAAGTTACTGCGAAGTCGAGGGTGGAAGTACACAATTTGGAGAATACATAACGAACGTACAGTTCAACGGTATCGATGTCGATTCAGGAGACACCGGAGGATACGCAGATTATACAGATCATGTTTCTGATCCTATAATACCTGGTGAAGACTACCTACTCTCAGTTACTATAAGCACTGGTGGCTATGAGAACTATGTTTCGGTAGTTATTGATTGGGGACAGAATTATGATCTAGAGGATGAAGAGATATATGGATTAGGCAGTGGTAGTTCAGACCTAACAACACTCAGTGCCTATTTGACAGTACCAGAAGATGCTGAACCGGGTCAAACAAGGATGAGAGTGATGCAGGAGTATAATGGATATCACACAGATCCCTGCGAAAACCAAGATTACGGTGAAACTCATGATTTCACGGTCGAAATAGCCGACGGAACGACTAGTCAATATGAGATCGTATCTGAACCTGTCTATGAGAAGGGACACGGTCATCTAGAGCCAATAGAGAGAAACGGAATTTCCATCGAAATAAGGATGACAAAACCTGTCGGTACAGAATGAGAAAGATCGGGTCGAAACCTCTAAAACCCTTTATTTTATCATATTTCGTATCTTATCTCTTTTGGTAACTTCATATCCTCGCCTTCTTCGGAGTATATCTGTAAAACATTGTAGATGTCCGGTTTGTATGAAATCTCCCTTTCTATTTCGCACTCATTTTTCAAAAGTTCTCCTACTCTAAGAACGTCGTCTTCATCTAAAAAATTTGGAGTATAGATCCTGATTTTATGGGTTTCCTCATCTCGTTTTTCCATTATCCATCTCGTGGTCACCTGTGCTCCCCATATCTTGTTTTCTTCGATCAATTCTTTGACAGCGCTCCAGACTTGATCAACTTCTTCGGGCGGGACATCAAATTCCCACTTACCACTCAGATACCCGTCTTCTATAGCCCTTCTATCTATATTTTCGACTTTGGGATTATCATAACCATCAAGTTCCTCAAAAGTCATATCTTCAGGGTCAGAAACTCTATTCTTTTCTATGTAAGTTGGTAGTCTATCACTGCTATCCTCCAAACCACAAAGCAACCATTCTTTACAACTTTCTTTGCTGTTTGAGGGGGATTCTCCATCAACTGACATGATGATAACATCATCTCTGGGTTTTATAAATTTTTCTTCTCAGAAGTATTCGAATAACCTAGCGATAGAAATCATATCTCTCTTGTTATGTTCTATGATGGGCAGTAAAGTCCCAGGGTTTTCTTTGTCGATATATGATCGGTAGAAATGTGGGACGAGTGCACTGGGGATGTCGTTCTTTCTTTCAGTTTCTAAGATCTCGTTTTCTAGGGTGGAGAGCTCAAAGTTATCGCATCTCTCACCCCAATATCCTTTAGCGATATTTAACAGATCTACATGTATTTTAGAGAATGTTATGTTCAGTTCATGTTCTTTAGCTCTGTTCTTTATGAGGTTTTCGTCAAATCTGCGTCCATTAAAACTTATCAGACCCATCTTGTCTTCCATGTCTCTTTTAAACTCTTCTAGGATACTCTTTTCTTCGCTTTCATCTCTTGCTAGATATTGTTTGATTCTCAATCCCTTTTCAGTGAAGGTCGCTGTCCCTATCAAAAATATAGGAGAACCACTGAAACCTAAACTTTCTATGTCGAATATCATCATCTCTTCTAAACCTATCGCACATATCAAAGAAAGATAGATAGGATGTGATTTAGGCAGTTTTTTTTCTATCCGATTAAAGATTTTAAGGTATTCACCGTTATCTATCCATCTCAATAATTTTTTAGAGTCTTCGACGTATATCTTCTTGTCTGTTAGATCATTCAAATCTTTTACACCTTTTTGTTTCAGTTCATGATATCTTTTTTTTCCTATACCCTTGACCAGTCGTATCTGGGAGATCAACGGAGTAAAATCCGTGCAAATAACCCTTTCTCCTATAGTTATGTCGTTCTCCAATAGGTAGAAATCCCCATATAGATTTTCACAGATGCATCCATCGAGTACTTCCTCGAGAGAAAAAGAGCTGTAAGTTTTCAACAGCTTCCACTTGCGTTTTTCGTATGAATATAGATCATCGACAAATCTCATAAAAAAAGGAAATAAAAAGTATTTATTTAAGATCGTTTATAAGATCGTCTACATCCATCGCGGGTAGTGTCATAGTGTCTATCGAACCTCTAGATGCTATCTCCATGACTATCTTCGATATTTCGCTTTTCGAGGGCGCATCTACGATGGTGATAAAGTCATATTCTCCGAGTAAGAAATACTGTTCTATGATCTCGGCGCCTTTCTTTTCCATCTCTTCGTTAACTTCACTTATCCTCTCTGGATGGTCTAATATGGTTTTCCTTCCCTCATCAGTTAGATTTGACAAGATCACATATTTTGGCATATCTATACCTCCATATTTTAAAGTGACAGTAGATTATATAAAGGTTTTTAACAGTAAAATCTAACGGAGGAGATAAGATGGATCTAGATTTAGAAGATAATTCGGCATTGGTCTTAGCTTCTAGCAGTGGGCTCGGAAAAGCTTCTGCTGAGGCTTTAGCTAGAGAGGGAACTAAGGTAACTATAAATGGTAGGGACTCTAGAAGATTAGAAAAAGCAGTGAACGAATTGAACAGATCGACTAGAGGCAAAGTCAGAGGTGTTGTAGGTGATATCACTGAAAAAGATAAAATCAAAGAGATAGTGGAAGAGACCGTGAGGGAACAGGGGGGCTTGGATCATCTCGTGACTTGTGCAGGAGGTCCACCGAGTAAACCCTTCCTAGAGACTGAAGATGAAGACTGGTATAGAAGTTTTGATCTTCTAGTTATGAGTGTAGTGAGGACTGTCAGGGAATCCGTACAATATCTCAATAACGGTCGAGGAACTATAGTAAATATAACTTCGATGAGTGTTAAAGAGGCTGTCCCTGGTCTCGTTTTATCTAATTCCGTTAGGATGAGTGTGATCGGGCTCATGAAAACACTCTCCGAGGAATTGGGGCCGAATATCAGGATAAATTCAGTATTACCAGGTCCTCATCAGACAGACCGTATAAAAGAGCTTATCGAAGAAGAGATAGAGAAGGGAGAGATAGAAAATTTCGATGAGGGACTTCAATCTTGGAAAAAGGACATACCGCTTGATAGGATAGGCGATCCGATAGAACTGGGTGATATAGTGGCCTTTCTATCGTCTCCAAGATCGAGTTTCATAAACGGTAGCGCGATACCTATAGATGGAGGCGGGAGCAGCTCTAACTTATGATTCGTCTTCCCACCAGCTTTTAAATTCCTCTTCGGAGACCTCCTCGTAATCTTCCTCATACATATCTTCATCTGGAGGAGGTTGTTCCTCCCAATTTTTGAGAGTTACAAGCGCTGCGAGTACACCCAATAAGAGCACTATAGCTCCTACCAAGGCCATAGGCCAAAAGGTCCGAGATATTATACCCTCGGGTTTTTCCAGCAGGATATCGCCTTCTATATCTTTTATTTCTCCGGCCCGTATCGTTAAGTCTAGTTCCCTGGTCTCATAGTCTTCTTTTGATATCTCTAATGTTATATTCCCCTGGGGCACCTCTAGTTCAAATAAACCGTCCTCATCGGTGAAAGTTACATGGGTCCCATCAGCCGTTATCCTTACATCTTCTAGTGGTTCACCGTCTTCGTCCACCACTCTTCCTTTTATGGATCCGTTAGAGATAGTCCTAAAACTCCAAGCGAAGCTTTCATCTTCCAACTGATTCCCTGCCAAATCAGTTCCGGTCACGTTTACATGATATCTTTTGGCATAGCTAAGGTTACTATATGGTGTGAAATAGAAGGTCGTTCCTTCCCCTCTGATTTCGCCGCCTACGCCATCTATAGATATATTTATAGACTCTTCATCCATCTCCTCAGAAAATCTTACCATGACCTCGGTGTCCACCGGAACTTCATCACCTCTTGGATCATATTCATCTATCTCAGGAGTGCTTGAATCGGGTATGGCTGTATGTACTTTGCTCATCACGCTCTCATATCTTAAATTTGAGGCTTTCAATGCATATGAATACTGTTCGCCTTCTTGTACGTTATAATCTATGTGATACCTAGAAGTGGATCTCATTTTTTCATAAGATGAGAGATTACCCTGTTCTGAGGCACGATAAAGAGTTATATTTTGAACTGGGGAACCTATAGAGTAGAAGGGTTCATCCCATGTTATATTTACATGATCTGCTCCGATAGGGCTGACATCGATGTTTACGGGAGGCCCCACTGGAGCTGTGAGCGGGTATCTATCTTCGTTCTCTCCTCTTTCTATGAGGAAAGGCTCTTCTGATATACCATCACCTCTATCTTCTGCCTCATGATCGGACCAGTAATTTCCTCCTTCCCCTCCATCCGTAGGATCACCCATCGACCAATCGTTCATACCGTCATCTTGAGCCTGTATATCGTTATCTATATTGAGGTTATTGTATACCAGATTTTGACTCGAGTTCTGAAAATTTATGCCTATCGAGTTGCTTAGAAGGATGTTTTCGGTGATCGTATTGTTATTAGAATTCCATAAAGATAGGCCGCCGCTGATGAAAAATTCTTCCACTAGACTGGTAGTGTTTGAAATTTGGTTATCTGTAATATAGCTGTCCTTTGAATCCTGAAATAATATACCTCTTTGGTTTTGGTTCAGAACATTTTGACTTAAAGTTATATTTGATGAGGAAGTCGATTTGATCCCCAATCTGTTTTCTTTGAACTCGTTTTTAGTTATCTCAGTGTTTGAACATTCCATGACAGATACGGCTTCATCGTTTCCCTCAAAGTAAGAATCTTTTATTCTAAGCCCGGGACAAAAATCAGCATATACTGCTTGCATGGTGAAATTTTTTGCATCGATATCCTCGATATAGATGTTTCTAGAATCTATTATTTCAACACCTATACTTCCTCCTGAGATGTTCACGGAATCTATCTCGATCTCTTCTGAATTTGAAATCATCAATTGCCCGAATCTTCCGGATATAGCTTCATATTCAGTGTTTTTGATATGGATTATAGGTAAATCATCAACCGTATTGTTTGAAGCTATATTCTGGGTCTCATGATGATCCGCTCTCCTTAGAGAGAAACTCGAGTCATCTAATTCGTTCTCGTAAAAAATATTTTTCCTACTGGTTCCTATGATCTCTACAGCGAGTTTTTCAGTATCGGTAAAATTGTTGTTCTCAAACAAGTTCTCATGCGAGTCTCTTATCCGAAGTCCGTTCCTAGTATCTTTTATAACGTTACTTTCAAAAGTAAAATTAGATACGCTATTGATCTCTATACCTATGTCAGAATCGATGATCTTACATCTTCTTATCTGGAAATGAAGATCTGTATCGTGTAAATACAAAGCATGACCTTCTCTATCCCCCTTTATGGTATAATTTTCTAATACATATGGCTGTTCTTCACTCCCGTCTCCTGGGATATCGGTTTCATTTGCGAAATCCTTGAGTTCTTGATCGCTAGTTATCGAGATATTTTCTATAGTTTTTTCCTCAGAGACTACATTATTTTGAGGATCAATAGAAGAAGTGAGACCTCCTGCTGATAGGACCCCGGAAAAAGAGGTCAAGATAATCAAGGTCATGATTACTGATATTACTTTTTTCATCTCATTATTCAATTGTTCATAACCATACTTGTAGTTTACTCTTGATTTTCTTCCACGCTGTTTACCAAAAAGATAAATAATGAGAAAATATATTAAAATATCCCAAGGTGTTATTGATGAAAAAATCACTTATCGATACGGTAATAAACAATATCCGATCAAAACAACTGAAAACTATCACTCTGACAACTTTGGTCATTTTGGGTGTCTTCATGATAATCATCCCTATCGTCTCTGATATCTCCCTTGATAGATTCATAACAGCCTTAGGTGTTTCAATAATTGTTGGTGTTTTCGTAGGGGCGGGCTCCAGCTTCAAGATCGGCTGGCCGTTGGCTAGATGGCTGGGACTTTTAGGTGGATTGATAATCTCTCCGTTCATCGCTCTTCTGTTCAAAGATGCTGTATCGGCTTACTATGCTTCGATCATGGGTCCGCTAGCGGGCTTTTTGGTAGGATATTGGACAGAATCTGAAGAAAAGGAAAATTTAGAGAAAAAGATCGAATATATTGGATCAGGGGATTGAAATGATCTAACAAGTATGATATATAAGAAGGTACTCAAAGTTTTAAGGTCAATAAGATGACGGTCCTAAGAAAATTTGGAGAAGATCATGATTTAGACGATGACCGCCCTTCGATATTAGTATTGGGTGTAGGTGGTGCCGGTCGTAATATAGTCGAGGAGATAAAAGATATTTCTTCTAAAAATTTAAAGATCTACGAGGTGGGCACATCTTCTAGGCCTCCAAAATTACCATATATATCAATCTCTAAAGAAGAGATGAAACAGGCCTATCACTCTGACTTAGAGCTTGATGAAAGACCTCTCACTAGATCGGAAAAAAAATTAAGGGGGAAGATAAAAGGATTCGATATAACATATATCATCGCGGGACTTGGCGGAAGAACCGGCAGTTGGACTGTTCCTGTTTGTGCGGAGATATGTGATAATTACAACTCCCTAGTTTTTGGTTTTTTTGCGAAACCTTTCGATAGCGAGAGCTGTTCTAGGAAAAAATTAGCCGATCGAGCTCAAAATAAAGCCCAAGAGCACCTGGATATATCCGCTATATTTCCGAACAGCAAACTACTAGATATCGATCCTCACCTCCCGATCAAGAAGGCTTTTGGTGTGATGAACAAGATAATGCGCATACCAATAATAGATCTCAATTCAGTGATCACAGATAGTGATATAGAACCATTGAACAAAATATGTAGGGGAACAGAAGATTACAGGATAGGGGCGGGTTATGGAAAAGGTATGAAGAAAGGGCTAAAAGCAGCTAAAGAAGCTATGAGGTCACCATGGCTCGCCGAATTCAAAAGTTATAATAAGATATTGACTATCATAACCACAGGCGTGGAGAAATTAGATATTGATATAGAGGACGCCTTAGAAGAGATAGAAAATAACTCCCCTGGAGCAGAAATCATTTTTGGTGTTAGAAAAGACCAAGATCTGAAGGAAAGGATCAGAGTGACGATAATAGCGGGGAAATAGAGGAAAAAGTTCTATTATAGTGGATTATAGGATCGATATCTCACTAGCCAAATACGGTGCCGATCCCCTGTGCAGCAGCTTCATCTTCTTCTTTTATCTTTTTTCTTATCTCTTCACTGTTTTCAGCAGGTTCTACATCCTCATCTTCGAACATCTTAACTGCTTTTTCCACTGCTTCTTCATTTCCCTCTATCATAACATAAGATACGTTCTCTTTAAATCCAAGCGTACCTCCATCTCTTACGCTAGTGTTCTGCTTGCTTATCAGATCGTCCGATAGTATATCATCGATTATGTCCTTTTTTTCCGCAGTAACTTCCAGTACTTCATACATATTTCTCAGGTATCACACTTCTCTTCTCCGATAAAAATATTACTATTTTTCACGAACGAACCACGGATGTGAAAGGTAATATGATGAGAAATATGCCGATTATGCCCATCCCTATAAAGATTATCTCAGGTCCCTCAATAATCATGGAGAGTCCGGTAGCAGCTAGGATGAATATAGTTCCTAATAAGATAACGAATAGTTTTGCGTAGCTGGATCTCACCATATCATCTCTCTTATAGAAACATATACTATTTAACTACTTTGATATGCTTATGATTATTTTGCATCATCCTCGGTCTCGGTTTTGAGGTACATCAATAGAGAGATCTGTTCTTCCTCCCAAGGCGTGAGTTCACAGAGTTTTTCTTTCTTGTCATCTCTAAGAAGTTTCAGTAGAAGTGGAGACCCCTTTGTAAACATCATGATCCTCTTAAGAGCATCATCTTTTATTTCGTTTCCAAGCATCTTCTGAGCCCCGTCTTTTCCCAACGGAGGGACTTCGAGTTCTTGGACTACCCCGTCTTCCACGTCCTCGGGCTGGTAAAATCTTTCGTAGACAGGAGTTCCGACCCTACCAGTAACTATGACTTTTAATGGATCGTCTTTTTCTACCATCTTAGATAGCTCTTTTAAAGAACTAACGACTTCACTATCAACTTCATAGTAATTGTCAAATACTATCAGCGCCATTTGATTTTTCAAAGCCTTAAAGGAACTTTCATCGACACCTAATTTCTCCAAAAAATTGGAGATATCTTCCTTTATCGTTTCCTCGGTGGATCCCTCTAGACTTATCCATAGAACATGCCTGTTTTTGACATCTGTCACAAATTTAGATGTTAGAGTCGATGCCCCTCTTCCTTTCCGTCCTAGCACGGCTAAAACCGATTTTTTACTTTCCAACCAGTCTTTCATGTGCTCTATTTCAGTTTCCCTATCATAGATTTCATCGATTTCAGGTGCCCCACCCACCATCTTAATCGGTTCGAAAACACACTGTTCATCTAGGTTGATTTTAGAATCCTCTGATGAATCTAACAGGGAAATGCATCTCAGTATGTCTATCTCTTTATCTGTTTTTTCCTCAACTGAGGTTATGGGTACTGTTTTTTCTTCACCACCTTCTACAATAGTGACAGGTGTGTCTGAAAGTTCATCTAAAAGCTCGTTAACTTTACGAAAGCCATTGGTTGTTAGAGAATAAGTTTTCAATTTTCGATTATGTCCTTTTACAGAAGAAAGTTTTTCTTTTATCAGACCTTTCTCTGAGAGTTCACCGAGGACTCTAGAGACATGTGTTCTAGAGATCCCTAGTTCCTTGGAGATACCTTTTTGAGTAACATCCTCAGATCTTTCCTCACTGTCATCATGCTGTTGATAATAGTCTTTTAGATAAATGAGGATCTTTTGTTTGTATGTCAAAGACGAGGGGTCTACCATATCTCTCGAGAATAGTAATACAATCTTACACTATAATTCTTTCTTTCCCTAAACTCTTATCTTGCAGGAATTTCTTACATATTCCTCTTTTCTTTCACCCAATACTCTTTCGAGTATATCTTGCCTATCTTCCATGTATTCTTCTCTCAGAAGATCAAAAATTTTCCAATCTATCCTTTTTCCAAATACATATCCACTCTTACGCTCCGTTCCTGTTTTTTTGAAACCTACGTCCTCAAGTACTTTTTGTGCTCTTTTGTTGAAAGTAGCACTTTTAGCACTCAGTCTGTCGTAATTTTTATGGAAAAATAGTATCTCGCATAGTCCGGCCGCTATCTCCCTTCCGATACCCTGGTTCCATTCATCAGGTTCCCCGATATAAGTCCCGATTTTGGCATTCCTTACCTTCCAGGATCTATCTTTATAAGTGGCTATGCCTATCCTTTTGTTATCCTCTTTTTTCTTTAAGATGAACTGCTGTTTGTCCTCGTTATCCATGTATTCTTCAAAGTCCTTTTCTATGTCATCACTATTTTTGAAGACTAGGGGTTCACCACGAGAAAAGAGAGTAACTTGGAAACAATTCTCCCATTTTTCTAAAATAGAAAGATCGTTCCTACTTAAGGGTTCAAATTTGATACGCCCTATATCGAACATGTGAGATATCCTCCAAATCGATTATATCAATACTCTCTCCAAGTATGATTACAGTCAGTGCATCTGTATATCCGTGTTTCAGGTTCATCAGCTGCTCTGGTCTGTTCTAGTCTCCAGAAGGCCTCGTTGTTATCGCAGTTTGGACATCTGACTTTGGTTTTAGGCAGCGTGTCAAGTTCTTCTTCTACGATCACAGTTTCCTGCTCTTCCTTTTGAGAACTGACTATATTGTTGTCTTCTTGGTCTTTTTGTTTAGTCAAACCACACTTTTTACAGACCCATTCGTCATCATCAGGTTTCATCAAAGCGCCACAATCTGGACAGAACATCGTTTTTCACATCCGATAAGTGATATGGGTTCGATATAAAGTTTGTTGATTACGATAAGAGCTCCGCTGCCTTATCCTGGTCTATATCTAAAGCTTCGAGCATGTAATTTAGTGACTTCCTTAGTATTATGTCCTCGCCGACCTGTTCTACGTACTCTTCCATCATTATCGGGGCTTTGAATCTATATCCCACTGCCAGATCCGAGAGATAGTGATGCTTGTTATCCGGATCCAGCTCTGCGGCTTTTCTGTAATGCTCCTCTGCCTTTTCAAACTTACCTATATCGATGCAGAAACCGCCGGCCGACTGCCTGTAGAAAGGATTATCGTTCAGCTCTATGGCTTTTTCGTAGTCTTCTAGTATGTCTTCACTCTCTATTTTGTTCAAGCCCAGAGAGGCTTCCGCTCTACCGAATCTTGCCTGTGCTTCGGTTTTTTCATCTAGGTCCTCGTCGAGTATTTCAGAGAACCTCTCTCGTGCCTCCTCATATTCAAATTGATTGAGAAGAGTTTCTGCTTCTTCCATTGATGATGTCACGTCTGTCATTATTTCTCCTCACAATCTCTAAAGGGAACGCCCAAATAAATGTTTCTACTTTGTAAAAAATGGTCAAGATAAAAAACAATAGCTACTCGAGATGCATATGCTCTCTCCAGTCCTCAATCTTCTGTTTCAAGACCGGAGAGATACTCTTCCATTTTTTTTACGGCCGTTTCTCTTTTTGAAGGGTAGCTTTCCACTCTAGCCCTTATCCGTATGCTGTTCCCTCCCGTTGTGAGAGAGGGCTCATCAAGATAAGCTTCACCCTTATCTATGCGGAAGAAAAAGTTACAACGGTCGTCTATCCTACGCTCTATTTGATCTTGAAGTTTTTTTATCACGGTGTTAGGAAGCCCATCGAAAAAATCATCCATCTCTTGGTTTCTAGATATCTTTCCTTCTAATATCCTGATAGGATTCCCATAGTAGCCCTCCGCATCGTCTATCTCCAGTTCTATCTCCTTTCCGACTAAGTTTTCTATGGCGGTTTCGACTTTATCTAGACTTTCGGTGGCGTGACAGTGAGTCTTGAATTCGATATAATGAAAAGTCACCATTCGACCTCCCTTGATGTTTCTCCGCCGAGATTTTCTACTAAATATATGACTTTACAGATGCTCTCCACTACCGTGATCCAATTATATGCTTCTTCTAAGTTTTCTCCGTGAGCGAAAGTACCGTGCCCTTTTATTATCGCAGCGGGATAGTCCTGAAGTATAGGGGGCAGACGCTCTTCGACTTCTTCCGATCCTATCGATTCCTCCACATCGAGGACTGGAACCTTTTTAAGATGATACTGACCCTCGTCGTCTATAGGTGTTATTTGATCTCTGACGAGCGAGAGTGAGATCGCGTAAGGTGTATGAGCATGAACTATAGATAAAGCTGAAGTCTCTTTATAGATGGCTCTGTGGACTCCAATCTCCGTAGAGGCGATTACAACGCCGCTGTCGTCTTCTGCAATCCCGGTCTCCACGACGTCTTCTTCTGTCAAGTCCCCCATCATAGCTCCCCTTCGTTTGATGAATATCCTGTCGCCTCTTCTGACACTCATATTACCGCTGTGAGACGAAAGATTTAACCCTCTCTGTTCGAGGAAGCTACCGTATTTTTGCATCTCTTCTAGGATGTCTTCATCCATCTTTTTCTACTCCTTAGTGTGCTTTCAGTGAGACAAGAAGAACATAAGTAATAATGTTTTTGAGTCTAAAGCTCATTGAAAACATCTCTTATGGAGAAATAAAGCTGATGATCCATCCGAGTTTTATGTCTTCACTACGAACACAAGTAAAAAGTAGATCATCATGCAAAGTTACTAAAAAAATATAGGTTTTGGAGTTGTAGATGTATCTACAGAGAGGATGTAAGTCAAGTATTGTAACTGTACACTTCTAATTCCTTTTACCTTTCAACGATCAGATATCTTTCCTCGTCATCAATTGACAGGACCCATCACATCAAAGATGTAGAGACCTTCTGTTCTCGGGTTATACTCGTATATCTTCGCTTTCGCCAACATCTCTTATCAGTACGAGCTGATCATATTCGTCGTCAGCAACGGCTGGAAAAGCTCCAGCCACTGAAATCACCAGTGTCCCTATCACCACAAGTGATAGAAATCTTTTCATATTATATTTCCCTCGGACCATTATTGTAAAGGTAGTATATATATATATATCGGAAAAAAATATAAATATCATATCAACAGTATTACAAACAGCTGAAAGCGAAGATATACGAGAATAATCCGAGAACAGAAGGTCTCT